>NZ_JBHZEJ010000049.1:0-51040 GCF_042756365.1 Streptomyces sp. NPDC059092 | reverse complement strand
CCGTAGGCCTGTCCGGCCTGCCCATGGCCCCTCCGGCCCGGTGGCGGACCGTGGTGGAATGAGATCGGGCGGTGGCCCGGCCAGTGCGTCTGGCCGGGCGCTCCTGTCTTCCCCAGGGCTGCCGCCCGGTTACCTGATCTCGGTGCGGACCTCGCCGCGCAGCTTGGCCGCCTGGGCGGCGGCGTCCTCCAGGGACATGCTCTTGCCGGTGAGGACACCGGCCGCGTCGCTGTAGACCACGTACGTGACGGTGCTGTGGTCGCCCCAGACGCAGACCGGCGCGGTGACGCTGGTGGGGCCGCCCGTCGTGGCGGCCGAGCCCAGGCCGACCTTCATCTCCTGGCACTTCATGACGCCGTTCTCGAACCCGGCGGGCGTGAACTCCTGTGGCTCACCGACCAGTTCGACCTTCCCCGCGCCACCGCTGTCGCCGCCCGCGCTCTTCGACGCCTCCGTCGACTTGGCGAACATCTTGTCGACGACCGCCGCCGGGTCGTCGATCGTGCCGTAGACCCCGCTGAACTGGATCTGCTTGACCGAGGCGGTGCCCTTGCCGGCCACGTAGTCGCCGGTGACGTTCTTGGGGTCGGAGATGCCCCACCCCTCGGCTTCCTTGACGTCGCTGTCGGTGAATTCGGCGTTGCCCGACGACTTGGCGCTCTTCTCGAACTCGCCGTTCAGCACCGTCGCCGGCGTCGTCAGCTCGTACTTCTTGCCGTCGTCCGCGACCGAGCCGCCGCCCCCGCCCCCGCTGGACGTGAGCATGTACACCCCACCGGCTATCACCGCGAGCGCCACCACGGCGATCCCGATGATCAGCCCGGTCTTCTTCTTCGGGGGGCTCGGAGGGGGCGGGTAGGCGCCGCCGCCGTACGGGGGCTGCTGGCCGTACGGGCCGGGCTGCGGCTGTTGTCCGTACGGACCCGGCTGAGGCGGCTGGCCGTACGGGTTCGGCTGGCCGTACCCCGGGGGCTGCTGCGGCGGGCCGCCCTGCGGGGGCTGCGGCGGGTAACCGTAGCCGGGCTGAGGCGGTCCCTGCGGCGGCTGCTGGCCGTACGGGCCCGGCTGGCCGTACGGTCCGGGCTGCTGCGGCTGCCCGCCGTACGGGCCCGGCTGGTTGTAGCTCATGTGCGCTGTCCCCTCGATCCTTATGTTTTTCGTACATCCTGACGGGAGATCCACTCCGGCGGGGCGCGGGGGGCCGCACTGTTACCGAACATCTCGTTTCTGCACAGCGCCGTGACACCTCTAAACTGGCCCGCGTGACCGAGAACCCAGCGCAGCAGCCAGCCAGCAACCCCGAACTGCCGACCCAGTACGTGCCGGCCGAGGTAGAGGGGAAGCTGTACGAGCGCTGGGTGGACCGCGGTTACTTCGAGGCGGACGAGAAGAGCGAGAAGCCCCCCTTCACGGTCGTCATCCCTCCGCCGAACGTCACCGGCAGTCTGCACCTGGGCCACGCCTTCGAGCACACACTCATCGACGCCGTCACGCGCCGCAAGCGCATGCAGGGGTACGAGACGCTGTGGCAGCCCGGCATGGACCACGCGGGCATCGCCACGCAGAACGTCGTCGAGCGCGAGCTGGCCAAGGAAGGCAAGTCCCGGCACGACCTCGGGCGCGAGGCGTTCGTCGAGCGCGTCTGGCAGTGGAAGGCCGAGTCCGGCGGGCAGATCTCCGGGCAGATGCGCCGCCTCGGCGACGGCGTCGACTGGTCCCGTGAACGCTTCACCATGGACGAAGGTCTCTCCCAGGCCGTCCAGACCATCTTCAAGAAGCTCTACGACGACGAGCTGATCTACCGCGCCGAGCGCATCATCAACTGGTGCCCGCGCTGCCTGACCGCGATCTCCGACATCGAGGTCGAGTACCAGGACGACGACGGCGAGCTGGTCTCGCTCAAGTACGGGGACGGCGAGGACTCCGTCGTCGTCGCGACCACCCGCGCCGAGACGATGCTCGGGGACACGGCCGTCGCCGTCCACCCGGACGACCCGCGGTACGCGCACCTCGTCGGCCGGCGGATCAGGCTGCCGCTCACCGACCGTACGATCCCGGTCGTCGCGGACGCGCACGTCGACCCGGAGTTCGGCACGGGCGCCGTCAAGGTGACCCCGGCGCACGACCCGAACGACTTCGAGATCGGCCGCCGCCACGACCTGCCGAACATCACGGTCATGGACGAGCGCGCCGTCATCACCGTCCCAGGACCCTTCGAGGGTCTGGACCGGTTGGAGGCGCGCAGCGCCATCGTCGCCGCGCTGCGGGCCGAGGGCCGGATCGTCGCCGAGAAGCGCCCGTACACCCACTCCGTCGGGCACTGCTCGCGCTGCAAGACGACCGTCGAGCCCCGGCTGTCCATGCAGTGGTGGGTCAAGGTCGACCCGCTGGCGCGGGCCGCCGGCGACGCCGTCCGCGACGGGAAGGTCGCGATCCATCCGAAGGAGATGGAGCCGCGCTACTTCGCGTGGGTCGACAACCTCCGTGACTGGTGCATCTCGCGCCAGCTCTGGTGGGGCCACCGCATCCCCGTCTGGTACGGCCCGAACGGCGAGGAGATCTGCGTCGGTCCCGACGACGAGGCGCCGACCGGCGAGGGCTGGACCCAGGACACCGACGTCCTGGACACCTGGTTCTCGTCCGGGCTGTGGCCGTTCTCCACGCTGGGCTGGCCCGAACAGACCGAGAGCCTGGAGAAGTTCTATCCGAACTCGGTCCTGATCACCGGCTACGACATCCTCTTCTTCTGGGTCGCCCGGATGATGATGTTCGGCCTGTACGCGATGGACGGCACCCCGCCGTTCCACACCATCGCGCTGCACGGCATGGTCCGTGACCAGTTCGGCAAGAAGATGTCGAAGTCCTTCGGGAACGCGGTCAATCCGCTCGACTGGATGGACAAGTACGGTTCCGACGCGGTCCGTTTCACCCTCGCGCGCGGCGCCAACCCCGGCGTCGACGTCCCGATCGGTGAGGACTGGGTCCAGGGTTCCCGCAACTTCGCCAACAAGGTCTGGAACGCGACGCGCTTCGCGATGATGAACGGCGCGACCGTCGAGGGACCGCTGCCCGACGCGGCCGACATGTCCGCCACCGACCGGTGGATCCTCTCCCGGCTCGGCGCCGTGGTCGCGGAGGTCGACGCGTACTACGAGGACTACCAGTTCGCGAAGCTCTCCGACTCCCTCTTCCACTTCGCGTGGGACGAGGTCTTCGACTGGTACGTCGAGCTGTCCAAGACGTCCTTCTTCGAGGGCGGCGAGTCCGCGAAGGTCTCCGGGCGCGTCCTCGGCGAGGTCCTGGACACCACCCTGCGTCTCCTGCACCCGGTCATCCCGTTCGTCACCGAGACGCTGTGGACCACGCTCACCGGCAAGGAGTCCGTCGTCGTCGCCGAGTGGCCGGCCGACAGCGGGTTCCGTGACGCGGCGGCCGAGCGGGAGATCGAACACCTCCAGCAGGTGATCACCGAGGTCCGCCGGTTCCGCGCCGACCAGGGCCTCCAGCCCGGCCAGAAGGTCCCGGCCCGGCTCGACCTGTCGGGCACCTCGCTCGCCGCGCACGAGGCGGCCATCCGCCAGCTCCTGCGGCTCCAGCCGGAGGGCGACGGCTTCCACGCGACCGCCACGCTGCCGGTCGCCGGGGCCACCGTCGCGCTGGACCTGTCCGGCACGATCGACGTCGAGGCGGAGCGCAAGCGCCTGACGAAGGACCTCGGCGCGGCGGAGAAGGAGAAGGCGCAGGCGCTCGCGAAGCTCGGCAACGAGGCGTTCCTCGCCAAGGCGCCGGACAACGTGGTCGACAAGATCCGCGGTCGGCTCGCCAAGGCGGAGGCCGACATCGAGCGCCTCACCGCGCAGGTGGCGGCGCTGCCGCAGGGCTGACGTCCTCACTCGTACGCGTGTTCCGAAGCGCGACCCGGATCCCCTCCGGCCCACACGGCCAGGGGGGATCCGCGTCGTACGGAAGGTGCGCGGAAGGTGTACGGGGGGCGTCCGTTCCGCCGGGGGAGGGGCGCGCCGGTGTCGGTGTCGGTGGTCCTCCGTAGACTGGCCCTGTGAGCGAGCACCGTCCTTCCGACCAGCCCGGCGAGCCCAGTGATTTCGACGAGTTCGACGAATTCGACGAGATCACCGCGGCCGCGACCGACCGAGACCCCGACCTCGCGGTGATCGAGGCAGGCAGCCGTACGCTGCGCGCCCAGGCCGGGGCGGCGCAGGACGACGGCGTGCCGGCCCGTCCCAAGGACCCCGAGGTGGACAGAGCCCTCCACGCCGTCGAGCAGGAGCTGGCGGGGCGCTGGGGTGAGACCAAGCTCGACCCGTCCCGCGTCAGGATCGAGGCGCTGCTGAACGTGCTGGGCGACCCCCAGCGCACCTACCCGACGATCCACATCACCGGCACCAACGGCAAGACGTCCACGGCCCGGATGATCGAGTCCCTGCTCGGCGCCTTCGCCCTGCGCACCGGCCGCTACACCAGCCCGCACATCCAGTCGATCACCGAGCGGATCAGCCTGGACGGGGCCCCGATCTCCGCCGAGCGGTTCATCGAGACGTACGAGGACATCAAGGCGTACGTCGAGATGATCGACGGCACGCAGGAGCACCGGCTCTCGTTCTTCGAGGTGCTGACGGCCATGGCGTACGCGGCCTTCGCGGACGCCCCGGTGGACGTCGGAGTCGTCGAGGTCGGCATGGGCGGCACCTGGGACGCGACGAACGTCATCGACGCGTCGGTCGCCGTCGTCACCCCCATCGACCTGGACCACACGGACCGGCTCGGCTCCACGCCCGGCGAGATCGCCGCGGAGAAGGCCGGGATCATCAAGGACGGCGCGACGGTCGTCCTGGCGCAGCAGCCGGTGGACGCCGCGCAGGTGATGCTGAAGAAGGCCGTCGACATGGACGCGACGGTGGCCCGCTCCGGCATGGAGTTCGGGGTCGTCGCCCGGGAGATCGCGGTCGGCGGCCAGCTGCTGACGCTGCGCGGCCTCGGCGGGGAGTACGAGCAGGTCTTCCTCCCCCTGCACGGGGCGCACCAGGCGCACAACGCGGCGGTGGCGCTGGCGGCGGTGGAGGCGTTCTTCGGGATCGGCGCCCAGCACGCGCGGCAGCTCGACATGGACACCGTCCGCAAGGCGTTCGCCTCGGTCTCCTCGCCGGGCCGGCTCGAAGTCGTACGGCGCTCCCCGACCGTCGTGCTGGACGCGGCGCACAACCCGGCGGGCGCGCGCGCCGCGGCGGACGGCGTCACCGAGTCGTTCGGCTTCAGCCGGCTGATCGGGGTGGTGGGATCGAGCGACGGCAAGGACGTCCGCGGGGTCCTGGAGGCGCTGGAGCCGATCTGTACGGAGGTCGTGGTCACGCGGAACTCCAGTCAGCGCGCGATGGACGTGGACGAGCTGGCGGCTGTCGCCGTCGAGGTCTTCGGTGACGACCGCGTCCAGGTCGAGCCGCGGCTCGACGACGCGCTGGAGGCGGCGATCACGCTCGCGGAGGAGGAGTCCGAGTTCTCCGGGGCCGGGGTGCTGGTGACCGGATCCGTGATCACGGTCGGCGAGGCCCGGCTGCTGCTGAAGAGGGGCTGAATTCCGTGCGAACGCTCTGCGCGTCGACCTTGATCGGTGAATTCTTCGTGATCGGTTTCGCCGGTCTGGTCGCCATGAAATCGGACGACCTGTCGGTGGGGACGGTCTGGACGGTCTGTGGCGTCGCCATGCTGTTCTCCCTGCTGCTCTGCGGGATGATCACGCGTCCCGGTGGGGTCCAGCTCGGCTGGGCGCTCCAGGCCGGCCTGTTCGCGGGCGGTTTCGTGGTCCCGGCGATGTTCGTGCTGGGGGTGCTGTTCGGGGCGCTGTGGTGGGCTTCGGTGCACTACGGCCGGGTGATCGACGAGGCGAAGGCCCGCTGGGCCGCGCAGGCATCGGCAGAGGCTGACGCTGCGTAACCGGTGATGCGGGGTGCCCTGTAGCCTCAGTGCTCCCGGACGCGGTCTCAGCCTCCGAGGCCCGGATTCCGGCACCCCGCATTCCCCACAGAAGGAGCCCGTACAGTGAGCCAGCGCACGCTCGTCCTGCTCAAGCCCGACGCCGTACGCCGTCACCTCGTCGGCGAGATCATCGGCCGCATCGAGCGCAAGGCGGACTGGACCCTGATCGCGCTGGAGCTGCGCACGCTCGACCAGGACACGCTGGAGCAGCACTACGGCGAGCACAAGGGCAAGCCGTTCTACGAGCCGCTGGTCGCGTTCATGGCGTCCGGCCCCGTCGTCGCGCTCGTCGTCGAGGGCGAGCGGGTCATCGAGGGCATCCGCGCCCTTTCCGGTCCCACTGACCCGATCGCCGCAGCGCCCGGGTCCATCCGGGGGGACTTCGGGACCATCGTCCGGGAGAACCTGATCCACGCCTCGGACTCCGAGGAGTCCGCCATTCGGGAACTGAAGATCTTTTTCCCGGGTCTTTCCTGACCGCATGTCAGCCAAACGGAGCTGAAGACCTGGGGCGACCGAAGGAATTCGGTCGCCTTTGGGTATATCCAAGCCACTTCCGGGAACGCATCGGTCCGACACTTCGTCACCGTTACTGAGGTGGGCCAGCGCGCCGCCGTCGCACCGGCGGCACTACGATGGAACCCTCCACGCCACAGCACCCACCTCGCCATCCTGAAAAGCCGTCAACGCTTGGGAAGGCCAGACGCATCCTCATGGGGAACCACATGTCGTTCATCGGCCGTGACATGGCTGTCGACCTCGGGACCGCCAACACGCTGGTGTACGTCAGGGGCCGCGGGATCGTACTCAACGAGCCGTCCGTGGTCGCCATCAACACCAACACCGGCGGCATTCTGGCGGTCGGCTCAGAAGCCAAGAAGATGATCGGCCGGACACCGGGCAACATCGTTGCCGTCCGGCCGCTGAAGGACGGCGTGATCGCCGACTTCGAGATCACCGAGCGCATGCTGCGCTACTTCATCCTCAAGATCCACAAGCGCCGCTACCTCGCCCGTCCGCGCGTCGTCGTCTGTGTGCCCTCCGGCATCACCGGGGTCGAGCGCCGCGCCGTGATCGAGGCGTCCACCCAGGCCGGCGCGCGCCAGGTGCACATCATCGAGGAGCCGATGGCCGCGGCCATCGGCTCGGGACTCCCCGTCCACGAGGCCACCGGCAACATGGTCGTCGACATCGGTGGCGGCACCACCGAGGTCGCCGTCATCTCGCTCGGCGGCATCGTGACGGCGCAGTCCATCCGCGTCGCCGGCGACGAGCTGGACAACGCGATCATCCAGCACATCAAGAAGGAGTACTCGCTCCTCCTCGGCGAGCGGACCGCCGAAAGCATCAAGATCACCATCGGTTCGGCGTACGACCTCGACAAGGACGAGCACACCGAGATCCGTGGCCGTGACCTGGTCTCCGGCCTGCCGAAGACCGTCGTCATCTCGGCCGCCGAGGTCCGCAAGGCCATCGAGGAGCCGGTCAACGCGATCGTCGACGCCGTGAAGACGACGCTCGACAAGTGCCCGCCCGAGCTGTCCGGCGATGTGATGGACCGGGGGATCGTGCTCACCGGCGGCGGCGCCCTGCTGCGCGGTCTCGACGAGCGGCTCCGTCGGGAGACGGGCATGCCGATCCACATCGCGGAGGACCCGCTCGACTCGGTCGCGCTGGGATCCGGCAAGTGCGTCGAAGAGTTCGAAGCGCTCCAGCAGGTGCTGGACGCACAGCCCCGTCGGTGACGGATTCACCGAAGATCCGCCGAACGGGTGCCTGACGTCCCGTCCGGCGGATCGTTGAATTACAGGCACCACCCATAACAGGCGCCACCCGCGACAGGCACCACCCATAACAGGCACCACCCATTCCTACGAGGAAGGCACGGCCGCCGCACGTGAGGGACACACGAGAGAGCCGTCTGCTCTTGGTGCTGCTGATCGCCATCGCGTTCGCGCTGATCACGGTGGACATCCGCGGCGGTGAGGATTCCCCCGTGGACGGCGCGCGCCAGGCCGCCGCCACGGTTTTCGGCCCGGTGGAGAACGGCGTCGCGGCGGCGGTGAACCCGGTCGGCAACGCCATAGGGGCCGTACGGGACTCCGGCACCCGGCACACCCGGATCGCCGCCCTGGAACGGGAGAACACCGAACTCAAGCAGCGGCTCGGCAGCGACGACCGCAACCGCAGCCAGGTCCGCGAGCTGGACAAGATGCTCCAGCGGGCCGGCGCCGGCCAGTACGGCATCAAGGGCGCCCAGGTCATCGCCATAGGAGCGGCCCAGGGCTTCTCCTGGACGGTCACCATCGACATGGGCCGTAACGACGGCATCGAGCGCGACATGACCGTACTCAACGGGGACGGCCTGGTCGGCCGGGTCACCACCCTCGGCCCCAACACCGCGACCGTGCTGCTCGCCAACGACCCCGGTTTCACCGTCGGCACCCGGATGGAGGGCTCCGACGAACTCGGCTTCGCCACCGGCCAGGGCGACCGGCCGCTCTCCGTACAGCTCCTCAACGGCAAGGCGAAGATCCGCAAGGGCGACCGGCTGGTCACCTTCGGGTCGAGCAGGGACAAGCCGTTCGTACCCGGCGTGCCGGTCGGCGAGGTCGTCCGCGTGGACCCGTCCGGCGGCGACCTCACCCGTACGCTCTCGGTGCGGCCGTTCGTCGGCTTCACCAAGCTGGACATCGTCGGGATCGTCGTCGAGGCGCCGCGCGAGGACCCGCGGGACACGGTGCTGCCGCCCAAGGCCAGACCCGTCCCGACGCCCACCGTCACCGTGACCGTCACCCCGTCGCCGGATGCCAACGCCGACCTGAACGCCGACGCCGACAGCAATCTCGACGTCAACGGGAACACCGCCCCCATCACCGGCGCCGACCCGAACGCGAAGCCCGACCCGAACGCGAACCCGAAGCCCAACGCGAACCCGAACGCCGACCCCGACGCCGCCACGAACGCCGATACGGGCGACGTGGGCAACGGCAACGGCCAAGCAGACGACCAGGAGTAGGGCTGATCCCCATGCGCTTCAACCGGATTCTGCTCTCCACCACCCTGGTCGTGGTCGCCCTCGTCGTCCAGGTGTCCGTCCTCGCCCGGCTCCAGCTGCCCGGCGCCGTACCCGACCTGATGCTCCTCGTCGTCCTCGCCCTGGCCTTCGTGTACGGGCATGTCGCCGGCGCCTTCATCGGCTTCGGCGCCGGTCTGCTCTCCGACCTCGCGCCGCCCGCCGACCACGCGGCCGGACGGTACGCCCTGGTCCTCTGCGTCATCGGTTACGTGGCCGGGCTGGTACGGCCCGAGAAGGGCCAGCTCCGCTCGGCGCTCGCCCCGATGACCGCGGTCGTCGCCGCGGCGATCTGCTCCACCCTGCTGTACGCGGGCGTCGGCGCCCTCGTCGGCGACACCGCCGCCCGCCATGTCGGCCTCGGCGGGCTGATCTTCACCGCGGCGGTCTACGACCTGCTGCTCGCCCCGTTCGTCGTCCCGCTCGTCATGGCCCTGGCAAGACGCGCCGACAACGATCCCCTCGCAGAGTCCCGGGACAGCTCCGCCGGCGACGTGGCCTCCGGCTGGTCCGGCTCCGGTACGGGGCTGCGGATCGGCGGCCAGCGTGGCGGACTGCGGGTCAGGGCGGCCCGTAACCGCGCGGCGCGGGCCGGGCGGATCAAGGGGGTCAAGCGCCTGTGACCGTACCGTCCCCGGTGGCAGCACCGTCCGCCCGCACCGCCCGTACGCCCCGTAGCACCCGTGGGGGGTCGCAGTGAGCAACATCCCGGAGACCGGACGGACGCCCCGGGTCCAGATCCGGCTCGTCGTCATCCAGGTCCTCGTCTTCTCCCTCCTCCTCACCCTCGGCGGCCGGCTCTGGTACCTCCAGGTCCGCAACGGCCAGGAGTACACGGACGAGGCGAAGAACAACCACGTCCAGCAGGTCATCCAGCCCGCCGTCCGCGGCTCGATCCTCGACACGCGCGGGGTCCCGCTCGCCGACAACGAGACCCGCCTCGTCGTCTCCGTCAGCCGCACCGAGCTGATGAAGATGCAGGACAACGGCAAGGCCGCCCTGACCAATCTCGCCGACGTCCTCGACATGAAACCGCAGGACGTCATCTCCAAGGTCCGGCTCTGCGACGCGAAGACCCCCCAGCCCTGCTGGAACGGTTCGCCCTACCAGCCGATCCCCGTCACCGACGAGGCCACCACCCAGCAGGCCCTCCAGATCCGCGAGCGCGCCGAGGACTTCCCCGGCATCACCGCCGAACCCACCGCCGTACGCCGCTACCCCGCGCCCGGGCTCGCCAACACCGCCCAGGTCCTCGGCTACCTCTCGCCCGTCACCGACGACGAGATCACCAAGGCGCACGACACCGAGTCGCCGTACCTCCGCTCCGACCAGGTCGGCCGCTCCGGACTGGAGCGCACGTACGACAAGCAGCTCCGCGGCAAGGCCGGCGTCACCCGGTACGAGGTCGACAACCTCGGCCGGGTCATCGGCGAGGCCAAGAGCGACCAGGCCGAGCCCGGCGCCAACGTCGTCACCTCGATGGACGCCCGCGTCCAGGCCGTCGCCGAGTACGAGCTGAACGAGGCGATGAAGGCCGCCCGCAAGGAGCTGGACCGCAACACCAACGAGAACTACAAGGCGGATTCCGGCGCCGTCGTCGTCATGGAGGCGAAGACCGGCCGCGTCGTCGCGATGGCCTCCCAGCCGACGTACGACCCCAACTCCTGGGTCGGCGGCATCTCCGCGAAGGACTACACGAGGCTCACCGGCAAGAACTCCAACTTCCCGCTGCTGAACCGCGCGATCCAGGGCCAGGCGGCCCCCGGCTCGATCTTCAAGGTCATCTCGTCGACGGCCGCCGTCAACGCGGGCTACCCCTTCAACGGCAACTACCCCTGCCCCAGCTCGTACAACGTCGGCAGCCAGGTCTTCAAGAACTTCGAGTCCAAGGGGTACGGCTCGATCACCATCGGCAAGGCGCTGGAGGTCTCCTGCGACACCGTCTACTACGGCCTCGCCCACAAGGAGTGGCAGAAGGACGGCGGCACCAAGCCGAAGAAGAACTCCAACGACTGGTTCTACAAGACCGCCCACCAGTTCGGCCTCGGCAAGGAGACCGGCATCGACCTCCCCAACGAGGTCACCGGGCGCGTCCCCGACCGTCAGTGGAAGCAGAAGTTCTGGGAGGCCAACAAGGCCGGCTGGTGCAAGCAGGGCAAGAAGGGCGGCACCTACGTCCAGCAGCTCGCCTACGAGGGCTGCCTCGAAGGCAACCTGATGCGCGCCGGTGACTCCGTCAACTACTCGATCGGCCAGGGCGACACCCTCGTCACCCCGATCCAGATGGCCACCATCTACTCGGCCATCTCCAACGGCGGCACCCTCTACAACCCCACCGTCGGCAAGGCCGTCATCAGCCCCGACGGCAAGCGGGTCGAGGAGATCGCCCCGAAGTCGCACGGCAAGCTGCCGATGAACAAGAAGACGCGCGACGAGATCGACGAAGCCCTCGCCGGGGTCGCCACCCGCGGCTCCGCCGCCTGGCGGTTCGGTGGCTGGCCGCAGGACAAGATCCCGATGCACGCCAAGACGGGTACCGCCGAGGTCTACGGCAAGCAGACGACCTCGTGGTTCGCCTCGTACACCAAGGACTACACGATCGTCATGACGATCGCCCAGGGCGGTACGGGCTCCGGGGCCTCCGGCCCCGCCGTCCGCAAGATATACGAGGCGATGTACGGACTGAACGCCAAGGGCGACCAGAACCTGACGAAGGCGCTCATGCCCACCCCGCGCACCGCGCTGCCCACGATCCAGCCGGACGGTTCGATCGACGCGCCCAAGGTCAGGCCGTACGAGCCGGAGAAGGAACTCCCGGCCGATGAGCAGGTGCTGGCGGGCCCGCCCGCCGCACCCGGCCGGAGGGACTGATCCATGGCCGGTACCAGTGGCTTCTCCGTCTCCGGCTACGGTCCGGACCGCGGGGCCTGGGCCAGACTCTCGGCCCGCGACTCGATGGTGCGCCGGCTCGACTGGCCGCTGCTCTTCTCGGCGCTCGCCCTGTCGGTCCTCGGCTCCCTGCTCGTGTGGTCGGCGACCCGCAACCGCACCCACCTCAACCAGGGCGACCCGTACTACTTCCTCTTCCGCCACCTCCTCAACACCGGCATCGGCTTCGCCCTGATGATCGGCACGATCTGGCTCGGGCACCGCACCCTGCGCACCGCGGTCCCGGTGCTGTACGGATTCTCCGTGGTGCTGGTCCTGCTGGTCCTCACCCCGCTCGGCGCGACCATCAACGGCGCCCACTCCTGGATCGTGATCGGCGGCGGCTTCACCCTCCAGCCCTCCGAGTTCGTGAAGATCACGATCATCCTGGGCATGGCGATGATGCTCGCCGCACGGGTGGACGCGGGGGACCAGCTCCACCCCGACCACCGCACCGTCGCGAAGTCCCTCGGTCTCGCGGTGCTGCCGATGGCCATCGTCATGCTGATGCCGGACCTCGGCTCGGTGATGGTCATGGCGGTCATCGTGCTCGGCGTGCTGCTCGCCTCCGGCGCCTCCAACCGCTGGATCCTCGGCCTGGTCGGCGCGGGCGTGGCCGGCGCCGTCGCGGTCGCCGCGCTCGGGGTGCTGGACGAGTACCAGATCAACCGCTTCGCCGCCTTCGCCAACCCGGAGCTGGACCCGGCGGGCGTCGGCTACAACACCAACCAGGCGCGCATCGCCATCGGCTCCGGCGGACTGACCGGCACCGGGCTCTTCCACGGCTCGCAGACCACCGGCCAGTTCGTGCCCGAGCAGCAGACCGACTTCGTCTTCACGGTCGCGGGCGAGGAGCTGGGCTTCCTCGGCGCCGGGCTGATCCTCGTCCTGCTCGGCGTGATCCTCTGGCGCGCCTGCCGGATCGCCCGCGAGACGACCGAGCTGTACGGGACGATCGTGGCCGCGGGGATCATCGCCTGGTTCGCGTTCCAGGCGTTCGAGAACATCGGGATGACGCTCGGCATCATGCCGGTGGCCGGGCTGCCACTGCCCTTCGTGTCGTACGGCGGCACGTCCATGTTCGCCGTCTGGATAGCGGTGGGGCTGCTCCAGTCGATCAGGGTCCAGCGGCCGATAACGGCCTGACCCGCGCAGGTCTGCCCTGTGCAGGGGGTGCCGCGAGGCGCCTCCTGCGGCTAAATTCGGTATATGGCGGACATCAAGCGCGAGATCGAACGGAAGTACGAACTCCCCGAGCGTCCGGACACCGACGAGCCGCCCCGGCTGCCGGACCTCACCGGCGCCCACGGCGTCGCCGCCGTCCGGGCCCAGGGCGTCCTGGAGCTGGACGCCGTCTACCACGACACCCCCGCCCTGCGGCTGTACGCCGACGCGCTCACCCTGCGCCGCAGGACGGGCGGCGACGACGCGGGCTGGCACCTGAAGTTCCCCGTCGCCACCGGCATCCGCGACGAGATCAGGGCGCCGCTCTCCGACACCCTCCCGCCCGAGCTGGCCGGGCTCGTCCGCTCCCGCGTCCGCGACGCCGAGCTGATCCCCGTCGTCCGGCTGCGGACCTCCCGCGAGGTGACCCTGCTGCTCGACGAGCACGGCGCGCACCTCGCCGAGGTCGCCGTCGACACCGTACGGGCACGGCGCCTGCCAGGGACCGGGCGCAAGCGCGCCGACACCACGTGGACCGAGGTCGAGGTGGAGCTGGCCGACGGCGCGGACCCCGCGGTCCTCGACGCCGTGGAGAAGAAGCTCCGCAAGGCCGGGCTGCGCCCGGCCGCCTCCGCCTCCAAACTCGCCCGGGCTCTCGGGGTGGACGCGCGGACGGAAGGGGCCCCGCCCGCGCCCGTCACCGCCGGGGACCACGTCCTGGCCTATCTGCGCGCCCAGGCCACCGCGATCGTCGCCCAGGACCCGGCCGTACGCCGCGACCTGCCGGACTCCGTCCACCAGCTCCGCGTCGCCACCCGGCGGCTGCGCTCCACGTTCCGCACGCACCGCAAGGTCCTGGACCGGACCGTCACCGACCCGGTCGGCGAGGAGCTGAAGTGGCTCGCCGCCGAGCTGGGCGTCGACCGCGACCACGAGGTCCTGAGCGAACGGCTGGCCGGCCTCGTCGGCTCCGTGCCCGTAACCCTGCTGCTGGGCCCGGTCCGCGCGCGGCTGCGGATCTGGAGCGCCGGCGGCCGGACCGGCTCCCGGGCCAGGACCGTCGCCGTACTCGACAGTGAGCGCTACCTGACCCTGCTGGCCACCCTCGACGCGCTGCTCGCGGCCCCGCCCCTGCGGCCGGCCGCGGCGAAGGCGCCGGAGAAGGTGCTCCCGGCGCGGATCGACCGGGCGTACGAGCGACTCGCGGCCCGGATCGACGCCGCGCTCGCCATGGAGCCCGGCGCGGGACGCGATCTGGCGCTGCACGACGCCCGCAAGGCCGCCAAGCGGGCCCGGTACGCGGCGGAGGCCGCCGTCCCCGCCCTGGGGAAGCCGGCCAAGCGGTTCGCGCGGCGGATCAAGGCCGTGCAGACGGTCCTCGGCGACCACCAGGACAGCGTCGTGGCCCGCGAGGTGCTGAGGGACCTCGCGGTCAGGGCGCACGCGGCCGGCGAATCCGCGTTCACCTGGGGGCTGCTGTACGGGCAGGAGGAGACGCGGGCCGAGCGGCGCGAGCACGAACTGCCGCAGGTGTGGGAAGCGGCGGCGGACCCGGCGCTGCGCGCCCAGCTCGGAGCGCATTCGCACAAATAAGCGAACGGAGGGCTCTTCCGGCCGCGTTAGGCTGGGTGGTCGGCCACTGTCCGCTCATCCTGCCGGTCTGGTCACCCTGTCGGTCCACGAAAGATTCCGTGATGCCTGTCACATCGGTCTTCCCGCAGCTCGAAGCTCTGCTCCCGCATGTGCAGAAGCCGATCCAGTACGTCGGGGGTGAACTCAACTCCACCGTCAAGGAGTGGGACGACACCGATGTCCGCTGGGCGCTGATGTACCCGGACGCGTACGAGGTCGGGCTGCCCAACCAGGGCGTCATGATCCTGTACGAGGTACTGAACGAGCGCCAGGGCGTCCTCGCCGAGCGCACCTACAGCGTCTGGCCCGACCTCGAAGAGCTGATGCGCGAGCACCAGGTGCCGCAGTTCACCGTCGACGCGCACCGCCCCGTCTCCGCGTTCGACGTCTTCGGGCTCAGCTTCTCCACGGAGCTGGGCTACACGAACATGCTCACCGCCCTCGACCTGGCGGGGATCCCGCTGGCCGCGAAGGACCGTACCGTCGACCACCCCATCGTGCTCGCGGGCGGCCACGCGGCCTTCAACCCCGAGCCGATCGCGGAGTTCATCGACTGCGCGGTCATCGGCGACGGCGAGCAGGCGGTCCTGGAGATCACCGAGATCATCCGCGCCTGGAAGGCCGAGGACCGTCCCGGCGGACGCGAGGAGCTGCTCTTCCGGCTCGCGCGGACCGGCGGCGTGTACGTGCCGGGCTTCTACGACGTCGAGTACCTGCCGGACGGCCGCATCGGCCGCGTCGTGCCCAAGCGCTCCGGCGTCCCGTGGCGGATCTCCAAGCACACCGTCATGGACCTCGACGAGTGGCCTTACCCCAAGCAGCCGCTGGTCCCGCTCGCGGAGACCGTGCACGAGCGGATGTCCGTGGAGATCTTCCGCGGCTGCACCCGGGGCTGCCGCTTCTGCCAGGCCGGCATGATCACCCGCCCGGTGCGGGAACGCTCCATCACCGGCATCGGCGACATGGTCGAGAAGGGGCTGAAGGCCACCGGCTTCGAGGAGGTCGGGCTGCTCTCCCTCTCCTCCGCCGACCACAGCGAGATCGCGGACGTCGCCAAGGGGCTCGCCGACCGCTACACGGAGGACAAGATCGGGCTCTCGCTGCCCTCCACCCGCGTCGACGCCTTCAACGTCGACCTGGCCAACGAGCTGACCAGGAACGGCCGCAGGTCGGGCCTGACCTTCGCCCCCGAGGGCGGCTCCGAGCGGCTGCGCAAGGTCATCAACAAGATGGTCTCGGAGGAGGACCTGATCCGTACGGTCTCCACGGCGTACGGCAACGGCTGGCGCCAGGTGAAGCTGTACTTCATGTGCGGACTGCCCACCGAGACCGACGAGGACGTCCTCCAGATCGGCGACATGGCCGTCAAGGTCATCGCCGAGGGGCGCCGCGTCTCCGGACAGAACGACATCCGCTGCACCGTCTCCATCGGCGGCTTCGTGCCCAAGCCGCACACCCCGTTCCAGTGGGCGCCGCAGCTCGGCGTCGAGGAGACCGACGCCCGGCTGCTGAAGCTGCGCGACAAGATCCGCGCCGACAAGAAGTACGGCCGCTCCATCGGCTTCCGCTACCACGACGGCAAGCCCGGCATCGTCGAGGGCCTGCTCTCCCGCGGCGACCGGCGCGTCGGCGCGGTCATCCGCGCGGTCTACGAGGACGGCGGCCGGTTCGACGGCTGGCGCGAGCACTTCTCGTACGACCGCTGGATCAGGTGCGCCGAGAAGACACTGCCGGAGTTCGGCGTGGACGTCGACTGGTACACGACGCGGGAGCGCACGTACGAGGAGGTCCTGCCCTGGGACCACCTGGACTCCGGTCTCGACAAGGACTGGCTCTGGGAGGACTGGCAGGACTCGCTCGACGAGACCGAGGTCGAGGACTGCCGCTGGACGCCGTGCTTCGACTGCGGGGTCTGCCCGCAGATGGACACGCAGATCCAGATCGGCCCGACGGGCAAGAAACTGCTGCCGCTGACCGTGCTGAAGTGAGCCGCTGACCAGGCGAAACAGCACCAGGGCCGGAGCGGCGGTGCAACGCTTGAGGAAGGCGGGGAGGGGTGGCCGGGGTCGAACGGGATGTGATTCCGCGCGGCCTCGGGAGGAGGCGGCGAGTTGTCAAGCCTGCCCGGACGCCCGGAACGCCCCTTCCAGCCTCCGGGAGGGGTTCGGGCGTCACCGATGTCATCGGGTGGACCGACGGGCCGTCAGCGGCGAGCCGAGAGGCTTGAGCGGGCGGTTCGTCCGGTGGCACCTGCCGCCGCCGACCGTGGTGAAGTGAGCCGCACCGTCAGGTGACGTACGGGGGTGGGTGAACCGGCCGCCACGATGACCGACACGGGCCCGGCAGGGGCGACAATCCCGGCCGGGTTTCCGGGCGACGGCGGCACAATGGACCGATGCCGCAGTTCATCGCCCCCGACATCCGCGTCCGCGCCTCCTTCCTCGACGCGATGGAGGAGTTCGTCGCGGAGGGCGCCGTCGAACGTTCCCTGCTTCTCCACGAGATGGAGGAGTACGCGGCGACCTGGCACCGCCCCGAGGTCTTCGCCGCGTACTGCGCGCGGCTCAACGCCGAACCGCTGGAGGAGACCCCGCGCGTCGCGGGATGGGTGCCCTGCACCACCCTCTGGTACGTCGACGGCGACACCTTCCTCGGCCGCCTCGCCATCCGCCACCGGCTCAACCCGTTCCTGCGGGAACTCGGCGGCCACATCGGCTACGCCGTCCGCCCCACCGCCCGCCGCCGGGGTCATGCGACGGCCATGCTCACCGCCGCGCTGCCGGTCGCCCGCGCACTCTCCATCGACTCCGTCCTCGTCACGTGCGACACCGACAACACCGCCTCGCGCAAGGTGATCGAGGCGGCCGGCGGGAAACTGGAGGACGAGCGCGGGGGAAAGCTCCGGTTCTGGATCCGGACGGACGGCTGAGGCGTCCTGACGGACATGGAGCTGGACAGGTCGGCCTACGAGCCCAAGATGACCCACGAGGCCGAGCCGGTGTACGAGCCCGGTGCGGGATGTCTCACCGCGGGCGTCAGGATTCCGGTGCGCGTCGTCGTGCTGGTGGTCGTGCTGCCCGTCCGCCTGGTGTGGGACGCCCTCGTCGCCGCCGCGCGCGCCCTCGACCGGATCGCGCTGCGCCCGCTGGGACGGGCCTTCTCGTGGGTGTACGCGTCGGTGCTCACCCCGGTGGCGTGGGGGCTGGCGGTGGCGGTGGGGTGGCTGGCGACGGCGGTGGGACGGCTGGCGACGGCGGTGTGGTGGTGGGCCGTGGTGCCGGTGGTGCGGTACGGGGTGGTGGTGCCGGCGGTGTGGAGCTACCGGTGGCTGCTCACCCCGCTGGGCCACGGGATCCACCGACTGTACGAGACCTTGCTCACGCCGCTGGGCCGGGGCCTGGGCGTCTGTCTGGGCTGGCTGGGCGGGGCGCTGCTGGTGTGGCCGTGGGCAGCGCTGTGGCGGTATGTGGCGGTGCCTGTCGTGACATACGGGCTCGCGCGGCCCGCGGTGTGGGCGTACCGGAGGCTGCTCACCCCGCTGGGACACGGGACCGGCCGGCTGCTGACCGCCCTCGGACGCGGCGCCGCCGCCACCGGGCGGGCGCTGCTCGCCGCCCTGGTGTGGCTGCTGCTCCTCCTGGTGGTCACCCCCGTGACCTGGGCTTACCGCAGGATTCTGGCTCCGGTCGGCCGCGAGGTCGGCGCCGCGTTCGCCGTCGCCTGGCGGATCGCGGGGCAGGTCTCGCGCGCGGTGTGGCGGGCGCTCGGGTGGCTCGCGTGGCAGTTCGTGGGGCGGCCGGCGCGCTGGGCGTACCGCTGGATCTGTACCCCGGTCGGGCAGTGGCTGCGCGACCGTGTCTGGGCTCCGGCCGGAACGGCCGCGGCGGCAGCGGGCCGGAGCGCGCGCGACGGCCTCCGGTGGGCGGCGGAAACCGTCCGCCGGGCGCGCCGGGACGTGTGGGGCGCGCTGGTCGGGGTAGGCGGTGTGCCCCGGCCTGGGGAACCGCCCGAGCACCGGGCGCGTACTCTGGGTAGTACAACGATCGTCCCCGGCGCGGCGCCCGCACCCGAGATCGCCCCGCACAGCGCGGGACCGGTCCGGGACCCGGGGTGAACCACACGTCCAAGGGCGGCGCGTCACCGCGTACCGCCCGCACCGAGGAGAAGAACCACTGGGCAAGCGACAGCCCGAAGGCCCACCGCCCGCACCGGCGGTGCAGCGCATCCGACTGCGCTACACCAAGCGCGGCCGCCTCCGGTTCACCAGCCACCGAGACTTCCAGCGCGCCTTCGAGCGGGCCCTGCGCCGAGCCGAGGTGCCCATGGCGTACTCGGCGGGGTTCACCCCGCACCCGAAGGTGTCGTACGCCAATGCCGCACCCACCGGCACGGGCAGCGAGGCCGAGTTCCTGGAGATCGCCCTGGTGGAGGCCCGCGACCCCGACAAGCTGCGAGAGCTGCTCGACGAGTCGCTGCCGGCGGGCCTGGACATCATCGACGCGGTCGAGGCCCGTACCTCGGGACTCGCCGACCGGCTGACCGCTTCCGTGTGGGAGCTGCGGCTGGACGGCGTCACCGAGGAGGAGGCGGGACACGCCGTCTCCGCGTTCCTCGCCGCCGGCACCGTCGAGGTGGAGCGCCGTGCGAAGAACGGTCTGCGGACCTTCGACGCACGGGCCGCCGTGGCCGGCCTGGAGGTGGCTCGTCCACAGCCTGATAGGCCGGGGGACGGGCCCTGTGCGATACTGCGGCTGGTTGTTCGGCACGTGACACCTGCCGTGCGACCCGACGACGTCCTGTCCGGTCTCCGAGCTGTGGCCGACCTGGCGCCGCCGGTCCCCGCAGCGGTGACCAGGCTGGCGCAGGGGCTCTTCGACGAGGAGTCCGGCACGGTGACCGACCCGCTCGCGCCCGACCGCGAGGCAGCCCGGCCCGCCTCATCCAAGGCCGCCGGACCCGCCGCCGCGACGGCGCCGGAAGGTGCAGGTTCCGCGTAAGGCGGTCGTTGTAGCGCAGCCCTGGGACTCGGGAGCCACCTGGGTCGGGCAGCGTACTGACCAGAAGACTTTCGCCAGGCCGTACGTGACATCGCGTACGGAACCGGCGACCCAGACATAACAGCTCCCGTGCGGCGCCCGCGCCCCGGACGGCGGCAATCGCGCACAGCGCGGGCCGCGGCCGGACCGGAATCAGGCGTGGCGCCCGGGAGCGTGACGGGAGAACCGCCCGCATGCTTGAGTCCACCGAACCCGGCACCCCCGGGGACACCAACGAAGAGAACAACTCACCCAGCGACACGCTGCCGCCGCGCCGCAGGCGCCGGGCCGCGTCCCGCCCGGCGGGACCGCCCACCGCGGCGGCCGAGGTCAAGGACGCGTCGAGCGTCACGGAGACCGTCGCGTCGGCCACACCGGCCGCCGTGGCGGACGAGACTCCTGCCGAGGAGCCCGCCGCGCCGCGTGCGCGTCGTCGCGCGACCCGTAAGACCGCGGCGCCGGAACCGGTCGCCGAGCCGGCCGCCGAGACCCCCACGCCGGACGAGGCCCCCGCCGAGGAGGCCGCCGCGCCGCGTGCGCGTCGTCGGGCCACCCGTAAGACCGCCGCGCCCGAGCCCGTGGCCGAGCCGGCCGCCGAGGCCGTGGACGAGGCTCCTGCCGAGGAGGCCGCCGCGCCGCCGCGTGCGCGCCGCCGCGCCACCCGTAAGGTCACGGCGCCCGAGGCGGCCCCCGAGCCGGTCGAGGCCACCGTCGAGGAAACCCCCGCGCCCGCCGTCGCCGAGGCCGTCGCCGAGACTCCTGCCGAGGAGCCCGCGCCCGCCGCGCGCCCCCGCCGCCGCGCCACCCGCAGGGCCACCGCGCCCGCCGGTTCGCCGGAGGCCGGGGCCACCCCGGCCCAGGACGCCGACGTCGCCGCCGGCGGCGAGGGCCTGCCGCAGGACACCGTCGCCCGGATCGCCGCCGACGAGCCCGAGGTCCAGGCCGC
The DNA here is from genome assembly GCF_042756365.1 of Streptomyces sp. NPDC059092. Lineage (NCBI taxonomy): Bacteria > Bacillati > Actinomycetota > Actinomycetes > Kitasatosporales > Streptomycetaceae > Streptomyces > Streptomyces sp. NPDC059092. Next base: position 30,267 of record NZ_JBHZEJ010000049.1, on the reverse strand, counting down.
CGAGAAGGCCGCCACCCGGGGCCGTACGCGCCGCAGGGCCACCGCCCCGGCCACCGCGCCCGAGCCGGCCGCCGAGGCCGTGAGCCGGGCCGCCGAGCCCGTCGCCGAGAAGCCCGCCGCACCGGCACAGCAGAGGTCCGCCACGCAGAAGCCCGCACAGCGCGAGCCCGAGCGCGCCCCGCGCCGCCGCGCCGCCGGCCGGCCGGCCGTGGCCGTCTTCCAGGCGCCCGTCTTCACCGAGCCGATGTTCCAGACCCCGGAGAGCGCCGCAGCGGCCGCCGCCGCGGGCGGACGGACCGACGCCGTGGACGAACCGGACGACGACGAAGAGACCGCGACGCCCACGGCCGCCGCCACGCCCGAGCCCGTCGCCGCGCCCGAGCCCTCGGGCCGCCGCAGCAGGCGCCGTCGCCGCGGCGAGGCCGCGGAAGCGGCCGCCGAGGCCGCGCCGGCCGTGACGGAGACGCCGCGTGCGCCCGTCGAGGAGCCCGCGGGCGAGAGCGACGACGAGCCGGAGAGCTCCGCCGACGACACCGCCGAGGACTCCGACGAGTACGGCGACCGCCCCTCCCGGCGCCGTCGCCGGGGCGGCAGGCGCCGTCGCCGGGGCGAGTCGGCGGACGCGGACGACACCACGGACGAGCGGCAGGAGGAGTCCTCCTCCGCCGAGCACACCGACGAGGCCGACGACGACCGGGACGGCCCCGACACCTCCGCCGCCTTCGACGACGAGCAGGACGACCAGGAGTCGTCCTCGGGCTCCTCCAGCAGCCGCCGCCGTCGCCGCAGGCGCCGTCGCAGCGCCGACGCCGGCTCCGAGTCCGAGCAGGGCACCGGGGGCGGTGACGACCCGGAGCGTACGGTCGTCAAGGTCCGCGAGCCGCGCGAGCGCCGCGCGAAGGACACCGAGCGCGAGCCCGGCACCGGCGCCGACGAGGTCCAGTCCATCAAGGGCTCGACGCGTCTGGAGGCCAAGAAGCAGCGCCGCCGTGAGGGGCGCGAGCAGGGCCGCCGCAGGGTGCCGATCATCACGGAGGCGGAGTTCCTCGCCCGCCGTGAGGCCGTCGAGCGCGTGATGGTCGTGCGTCAGCACGGCGAGCGCACCCAGATCGGTGTCCTGGAGGACAACGTTCTGGTCGAGCACTACGTCAACAAGGAGCAGGCGACCAGCTACGTCGGCAACGTCTACCTGGGCAAGGTGCAGAACGTACTGCCGTCCATGGAGGCCGCCTTCGTCGACATCGGCAAGGGCCGCAACGCCGTCCTGTACGCCGGTGAGGTCAACTTCGAGGCGCTGGGCATGGCCAACGGCCCGCGCCGCATCGAGACCGCCCTCAAGTCCGGCCAGCCGGTGCTCGTCCAGGTGACGAAGGACCCGATCGGTCACAAGGGCGCCCGTCTGACCAGCCAGGTCTCGCTGCCCGGCCGCTACCTCGTGTACGTGCCCGAGGGTTCCATGACCGGCATCAGCCGCAAGCTCCCCGACACGGAGCGCGCCCGGCTGAAGACCATCCTCAAGAAGATCGTTCCCGAGGACGCGGGTGTCATCGTCCGTACGGCCGCCGAGGGCGCCAGTGAGGACGAGTTGCGCCGCGACGTCGAGCGGCTCCAGGCGCAGTGGGAGGACATCAAGAAGAAGTCGAAGAGCGGCAACGCGCCGACGCTGCTCTACGGCGAGCCGGACATGACCGTCCGGGTCGTCCGCGACATCTTCAACGAGGACTTCTCGAAGGTCATCGTCAGCGGCGCCGACGCGTGGCAGACGATCAGCGGCTACGTCGCGCACGTGGCGCCGGACCTCTCCGACCGGCTGTCGCGCTGGACCAGCGAGGTGGACGTCTTCGCGACGTACCGCATCGACGAGCAGCTCATGAAGGCGCTGGACCGCAAGGTCTGGCTGCCGAGCGGCGGTTCGCTGGTCATCGACAAGACCGAGGCCATGATCGTGGTCGACGTCAACACCGGGAAGTTCACCGGCCAGGGCGGCAACCTGGAGGAGACCGTCACCAGGAACAACCTGGAGGCGGCCGAGGAGATCGTGCGCCAGCTCCGGCTGCGCGACCTGGGCGGCATCGTCGTCATCGACTTCATCGACATGGTGCTGGAGTCCAACAGGGACCTGGTGCTGCGGCGTCTGCTGGAGTGCCTGGGCCGGGACCGTACGAAGCACCAGGTCGCCGAGGTCACCTCGCTGGGCCTGGTGCAGATGACCCGCAAGCGGGTCGGCCAGGGTCTGCTGGAGTCCTTCTCCGAGACCTGCGTCCACTGCAACGGCCGCGGTGTGATCGTCCACATGGAGCAGCCGGTGGCGTCCGGTGGCGGTGGCAACGGCAAGCGCGCCAAGAAGCGCGGTCGCGGCGGCGCCGGTGCGGACCACGACCACGACCACGAGATGGCGGGTACGGCGGCGGAGTCCGACGCCGACCACGAGACCGAGTCGGAGGCCGAGCTCGCGGCGGAGGTGGCGGCCCCGGTCGCGCTCTCCGAGCCCGACTTCGTGCCGGACGAGGAGCTGTACAGCAGCGTCGCGGAGGCCGAGGCGGCCGTACGGGGCCGCTCGCGCCGCCGTGCGTCGCGCAAGGCGTCGGCCCCGGCCGGTTCGCCGAGGACGGCGGAGCCGGAGGCTCCCGCGGCTCCGGAGACCGTGGTGGTCCCCGAGACCATCGAGGCCGAGGCGGCCCCGGTGGCCGAGGCGCCCGTGGAGGCCGCTGAGGCGCCCGTCGCGGACGCGGCTCCCCAGGGCCGTACGCGCCGCCGTGCCACCCGCAAGGCGTCGGCCCCGGCCGGTTCGCCCAAGGCGGCGGACGCGGAGGCCGAGGTGGTCGTACCCGTCACCGCGGAGCCCGTCACCGCGGAGCCCGTGACCCCGCAGCCCGAGCCGGTCGCCGCCGAGCCGGTCGCCGCCGAGGAGGCACCCGTGGCGGCCCCGCCGCGTGCGCGCCGCAGGGCGACCCGCAAGGCCACCGCCCCGGCCGGTTCGCCGTCGGGCACGGAGGAGGCGGCGACCGTCGTCGTGGAGGCGCCGGCGAAGGCCGACGCGCCCGCCGACACCACCACCACCGCCGACACCACCACCGCCGACACCACCACCGCCGACACCACCACCGACGGGTCCGACGCGTCCGGTGAGGCCGAGGCGCCCGCACCGGCCAAGAAGGCGGTCCGTAAGACGGCCGCGAAGAAGGCCCCCGCGAAGAAGACGGCCGCCAAGAAGACGACGGCCAAGAAGACCGTGGCGAAGAAGACGACCACGGCCAAGAAGGCGCCGGCCAAGGCGGCCAAGACGGCCAAGTCCACGGCCAAGGCGACGAAGAAGACCGCCGCGGCCGAGCAGACGGCGCCCTCCGGCGTCACGGCCACCACCGAGGACTGATCCCCTCGGCAGCCCCACCGCCTCCGGGCGGTGGGGCACCGGGGCCGGTTTGACCCCCTGTACAGCGGCCCCGTACTCTAAACCTTCGGTGTGTTCCTATGCGCGCCCACCTCTGAGCACCCACCTCCCGGATCTCCGGGGGAGGCCGCTCGTCCTGTCAGGACCGCCACGGGCCCCGGCCCGTGCGGGCGGCTGGCTTCAGAGGTTCCGTTCCGAGCGAGAGTGAGTTCCGCGTGTACGCCATCGTGCGCAGCGGTGGTCGCCAGCACAAGGTTGCTGTCGGCGACATCGTTGAGGTTGACAAGATTACTACCGGCAAGGTCGGCGACACCGTCGAGCTCAAGACGCTGCTCGTGGTCGACGGTGACGCGGTCACCAGCGACCCGTGGGTGCTGGACGGCATCAAGGTCCAGGCCGAGATCGTGGACCACCACAAGGGCGCGAAGATCGACATCCTTCGCTACAAGAACAAGACGGGTTACCGCCGTCGTCAGGGTCACCGCCAGCAGTACACGGCGATCAAGGTCACCGGTATCCCCGCGGCTGCGAAGTAAGGGACTGAGGAGACATGGCACATAAGAAGGGCGCATCGTCCACTCGGAACGGGCGCGACTCCAATGCTCAGCGGCTCGGCGTGAAGCGCTTCGGCGGTCAGGTCGTCAGCGCCGGTGAGATCCTGGTCCGCCAGCGCGGCACGCACTTCCACCCGGGCACCGGCGTCGGCCGTGGCGGCGACGACACGCTGTTCGCGCTGAACCCCGGCGCGGTGGAGTTCGGTACCCACCGTGGCCGCAAGGTCGTCAACATCGTTCCCGCCGCCTAGTAACCCTCCGGTACCGCTCTTCTGGTACCGGAGGGCAGGCACGGCGCCTGGAGAACGATTCTTCGCGAGGGCGGACCTCACTTCCCGGAGACGGGAAGCGGGTCCGCCTTTCGCGCGTTACAGGTAAGACAATTCCGTATGTACTGGAGGCAATCCCCATGACCACCTTCGTGGACCGCGTCGAGCTGCATGTCGCCGCGGGTAACGGAGGCCACGGCTGCGCCTCCGTACACCGTGAGAAGTTCAAGCCCCTCGGCGGCCCCGACGGCGGCAACGGCGGCCGGGGCGGCGACGTGATCCTCGTCGTCGACCAGTCCGTGACGACGCTGCTCGACTACCACCACTCGCCGCACCGCAAGGCCACCAGCGGCAAGCCCGGCGAGGGCGGCAACCGCTCCGGCAAGGACGGCCAGGACCTGGTCCTGCCGGTGCCCGACGGCACCGTCGTCCTCGACAAGAGGGGCAACGTCCTCGCCGACCTGGTCGGCGAGGGCACCACCTTCGTCGCCTCCGACGGCGGACGCGGCGGCCTCGGCAACGCGGCGCTGGCCTCGGCCCGCCGCAAGGCCCCCGGCTTCGCGCTGTTCGGCGAGCCCGGCCGGAGCAGCGACATCGTCCTGGAGCTGAAGACGGTCGCGGACGTCGCGCTCGTCGGCTACCCGAGCGCCGGCAAGTCCTCGCTGATCTCCGTGCTCTCCGCCGCCAAGCCGAAGATCGCGGACTACCCGTTCACCACGCTCGTCCCCAACCTGGGCGTGGTCACGGCCGGTTCCACCGTCTACACCATCGCGGACGTCCCCGGGCTGATCCCGGGCGCCAGCCAGGGACGGGGCCTCGGCCTGGAGTTCCTGCGCCACGTCGAGCGCTGCTCCGTACTCGTCCATGTCCTGGACACGGCGACGCTGGAGTCGGACCGCGACCCGGTCACCGACCTCGACGTCATCGAGGAGGAACTGGCACAGTACGGCGGTCTCGGCGACCGGCCGCGCTTCGTCGTCCTCAACAAGGTCGACATCCCGGACGGCAAGGACCTCGCCGAGATGATCAGGCCCGATCTCGAAGCACGCGGCTACCGCGTCCTTGAGGTGTCGGCGGTGGCGCACCTGGGTCTCAAGGAGCTGTCCTTCGCGCTCGCCGAGATCATCGCCACGGCCCGCGCCGAGAAGCCGAAGGAGGAGGCGACCCGTATCGTCATCCGCCCGAGGGCCGTCGACGACGCCGGTTTCACCGTCGTCCTGGAGGAGGACGGCATCTACCGGGTACGCGGCGACAAGCCCGAACGCTGGGTCCGCCAGACCGACTTCAGCAACGACGAGGCCGTGGGTTACCTCGCGGACCGGCTGAGCCGGCTCGGTGTCGAGTCCGCGCTGATGAAGGCCGGCGCGCGGGCGGGCGACGGGGTCGCCATCGGCGCGGAGGACGACGCGGTCGTCTTCGACTGGGAGCCCACGATGATGGCCGGCGCGGAGATGCTGGGCCGCCGCGGCGAGGACCACCGCCTGGAGGAGCCGCGCCCTGCGGAGCAGCGACGCCGGGACCGCGACGCCGAGCGTGACGAGGCGCAGCGGGAGTACGAGAACTTCAAGCCCTTCTGAGCGGCGGTGAGCGGCGGCCCGGCCTTCCGGGCCGGCCGGCCGCGAGCCGTGCCCCGTCGCCGGTTGTGTGGCGGGGCACGGCGGGGCGTGGCGGCGCTCCGCTCCGTACGCGACGGGGCGCGGCCGTGTCCCCTCGGTCCCTGTGTGCCTCTCATCTGTGACCCCCCGCGCTCCGACGTGAATCTTTTGTGGTCTCCTTCACGTACACCTGCCGGCCACGCACCGCGGACGCACCCGTCTTCCCAGGTGAATCAGGGGTTGCGGGCCGGTGGCGCCCGGCTGTGGTCCACCTTGCACGACGATTGCCGCGGGTGGGACCATCGCTACATCCTCTGAGCCCGCAAGGTAGGTCTGTCTGTGTCTGCAACTTCCGCGCCGCCCGCGAAGCCCCGCACCACCGCTGTCGTCCTGGCGGGCGGTACCGGTCAGCGTGTGGGCCTGTCGATCCCGAAGCAGTTGCTGAAGATCGCGGGGAAGGCGGTCATCGAGCACACCCTGTGGATCTTCGAGCAGAGCGACTCGATCGACGACGTCATCGTGCTCATGGCCCCCGGCTACGTGCCCGACGTGGAGAAGATCGTCGCGAAGGCCGGGCTGACCAAGGTCACCCGGGTCATCGAGGGCGGCACGACGCGCAACGAGACCACCGAGCGCGCCATCGCCGCGCTGAGCGAGGGACTGGCGCCGGGCGAGGACCGTAACGTGCTGTTCCACGACGCGGTGCGCCCGCTGCTCTCGCAGCGCGTGATCAAGGACTGCGTGGACGCGCTGGACCGTTACCAGGCGGTGGACGTGGCCATCCCGTCCGCCGACACGATCATCGTGACCCGTACGCACGGCGGCGACGGCGAGTTCATCACGGACGTCCCCGACCGGTCCCGGCTGCGGCGCGGCCAGACCCCGCAGGCGTTCAAGCTCTCCACCGTGCGCAAGGCGTACGAGGTGGCGGCGGACGACCCCAACTTCCAGGCCACCGACGACTGTTCCGTCGTGCTCAAGTACCTGCCGGACGTGCCGATCTACGTCGTGGCGGGCGACGAGTACAACATGAAGGTCACCCAGCCGGTCGACGTCTTCATCGCGGACAAGCTCTTCCAGCTCGCCTCGGCGAGCGCGCCCGAGCAGCCGTCCGAGGAGTCCTACCGCGAGCTGCTCACCGGCAAGACGCTGGTCGTCTTCGGTGGCTCGTACGGGATCGGCGCGGACATCGCCCAGCTCGCCGAGTCGTACGGCGCCAAGGTCTACGCGCTGGGCCGCTCCACCACGGGTACGCACGTGGAGAACCCGGAGCACGTGGACGACGCGCTCTCCCGCGCGTACGGCGAGACCGGCCGGATCGACTATGTGATCAACACCGCGGGTGTGCTGCGCATCGGCAAGCTGGCGGAGACGGACAACACCACCATCCAGGAGGCGCTGAACGTCAACTACCTGGCTCCGGTGCAGATCGCGCGCGCCTCGTACAAGTACCTGGTGGAGACCAAGGGCCAGCTGATGCTCTACACCTCCAGCAGTTACACCCGGGGCCGTGCCGAGTACAGCCTCTACTCGTCCACGAAGGCCGCCATGGTCAATCTGACCCAGGCGCTCTCCGACGAGTGGGCGGGCGAGGGGATCCGGGTCAACTGCGTGAACCCGGAGCGCACCGCCACCCCCATGCGTACCAAGGCGTTCGGCCAGGAGCCGGAGGGCTCGCTGCTCTCCTCCGAGGCGGTCGCGAAGACCTCCCTCGACGTACTGCTCTCGGAGCTGACCGGCCACGTGATCGACGTGCGCCAGCAGGACCCGACCCGCGGCGCCTCGGAGGCGTCCGGCTTCGAGCAGGCCCTCGCCGCCGTACTGGACCGTCAGGGAGATGTGTAATACTTCTTGACAATCTTTGACAGGGCCTCTGTGGGTCGCCTCCGCGCGAACCGCGGAGGCCCCAGTTCGTGAAGCCGACAAGTCGCGCCTTCACTCTTCCCTCGCAAGGTCAACAGCCGGCACGGTCTGGAGCAGGTTTTCCGTGATTTCGACAGCTATCCGACTGGCCCGCGTGGGCAGCGGATCAGAGCTGGCAGCCGCACTTCTTCTGGGTATCAGTTTCCCGTGCGTCATGCTCGCCGCGATAATCCCCAACCTCTGGTTCTTCGCGGCGTCCGCAGCCGTGTCCTATCTCGCGGACACCTACCTGCACCAGCGCGGCAGCTATCTGGTCAACCGGCTCGCCAAGGTGCGTGCCGGTCTCTCCATCCGGTTCCTGATCCGGCAGATGCTCCTGGTGCTGCTGGTCGCCAGGTCGGGCCTCGGTGAGGACCGGATCTTCTACGTGACCGTCGTCATGGTGCTGCTGTTCTACGCGCTCCAGGCACCGCACGGCGCGATCGTCACCCTGCTGCGGCTGCGCCGCAGGCTGCCCGTGGTCACCCGCAACATCGACCTCGCCGCCGCCATCCGGATCCCGGACGCGCCGCCGCGCGGGCTGCTCAACCGCTCCGCCGAGAAGATGCTCCACCTCGACATCTTCGCCATGGTGGGCGTGATCATCACGCTCCAGACCCGCGACAACATCTACGGCTTCACCGGCCTCGGCCTCAGCCTGCTCCTCGCCGTCGGCTACATCCTCGCGCTGCTGCCGTACCTGCGGCCGAGCCGGCTCGTGCCCAAGGCCGAGAAGGTCCTCTCGGCGGTGGACGGCTGGCTCGCCGCGTACAAGCCGACCGTGATGCTCTACTTCTCCGGCTCCAAGGAGTCCGCCTACCAGGTCAACATGTGGCTGGACACGATGGACCGGCTGGAGGGCCGGCCGCTGATCGTGCTGCGGGAGCGGGCCATCGCCCAGCAGCTCGGGACGACGGACGTGCCGGTGCTCTGCGTCCCCGGCGGGGTGCACCTGATGAACCTGGACCTGTCGACCGTCCGGGTCGCGCTGTACGCGGCCAACGTCGGCAAGAACATCCACATGCTGCGCGTGCCCACCATGCAGCACGTCTTCATCGGCCACGGCGACAGCGACAAGCTGGCCAGCGTCAACCCGTACAGCAAGGCGTACGACGAGGTGTGGACCGCGGGCAGGGCCGGGCGCGACCGGTACGCGCTGGCCGACGTCGGGGTGCGCGACGAGGACATCGTGGAGGTGGGCCGCCCGCAGCTCGCCCCGATCGAGCCGTACAGCGGCGCGCAGCGCAACCCCGTCCCCACGGTGCTGTACGCGCCGACGTGGGAGGGCTGGGACGACAACCCCGGCAACACCTCGCTCCTGCTGGCCGGCGAGAACATCGTCAAGCGGCTCCTGAAGGCCGAAGGCCCGGTCCGGGTGCTCTACAAGCCGCACCCCTTCACCGGGACCCGCAGTGCCAAGGCGAAGGCGGTGCACGAGCGCGTCATCGCGCTGGTGGAGAAGGCCGCCGCCGAGCGGGCCACCGACGCCCGCTGGGCGAAGGAGAGCGCCGAGCTGGGCGCGGACCGTACCGCCGCCAAGGCGGAGCTGGCCCGGATCTCCGCGCGCCTCGGCGAGCTGATGGGGGCCGGGGACACGGGGCGTGACGAGGCGGAACAGTCGCGTGACTCCCAGGCGGACCCGGCCAGGCAGGAGGAGCTGACGCGGCTGCGGCGCGAGTGGAACGGCGCGTACTGGCGCTCGTTCGGCTGGTGGGAGCACCGGGTCATCGACGGCTCGGAGCCCGCGCTCTACGACTGCTTCAACGAGTCGGACGCCATGGTCTCCGACATCTCCAGCGTGGTGTCCGACTTCATCGCGAGCGGCAAGCCGTACGCGGTCACGGACTCGGCGGAGCTGGGCACGGAGGAGTTCAAGCGGCAGAACACCGCCGTACGGGCCGCCGTGATCCTCTCCAACAGCGCGCGGGAGCTGGACGAACTGCTCGCCGCGGTCGCCGATCCGGCGGCCGACCGGCTGGCGGCCGAGCGCCTGGAGCTGAAGCGGTATCTGCTGGGCCCCGACGAGCCGACGTCGATGGAGCAGTTCGAGGCGGCGACCCGGGCGCTGTCCGCGAAGTCCCTGGCGCGGAACGTGGGCGTCGAGCAGCGTCTCGGGGAGCCGGAGGCGGCGGCAGCGCCGGACGACTCGGCGCCGAGCGCGGAGAGCAGCGACCTGGACTCGCCGGTGCGGGGCTGACCGGGACGACGGCACCGGCTGAGCGGGAACGACGAACAGGCTGAGCGGGAACGACGGCACCGGCTGACCGGGAACGACGGCACCGGCTGACCGGGAACGACGAACAGGCTGACCGGGAGCGACGGAACACAAGGCCCGGCGGAGCGCTTGGGGGAGCGCGGCGCCGGGCTTTTCCGTGCGCCGGGGGCGGTCCCCGCGTGTGATGGGCCTCACAGAGGCGGGTGATCGGGTAAGACAACCAACAATCAGTACTACTTGTCTTGCTTTCCGATGAACGATATGTCAGTTCCTGATGTGAGTGTGATCGTCGGGGCATATGAAGCTATGCCCTACCTGATCCGCTGCCTGGAATCGGTGGAGGCCCAGACATTAGGGGCCCACCGTATCGAGCTGGTCGCCATCGACGACGGCTCGGCCGACGGCACGGGGGAATTCCTGGAAGAATTCGCGGCCCGGACGTCCATCCCGACCAGGGTGGTACGACAGGCCAACTCGGGCGGCCCCAGCGGCCCGCGCAACGTCGGGCTCGGCCTGGCCCGGGGGCGTTACGTGTTCTTCCTGGATGCCGATGACTACTTGGGGGAGGAAGCTCTGGAGCGCATGGTCGCCATGGCCGACCGCGCTCGTACGGACGTGGTGCTCGGCAAGGTGGTGGGGGTCAACCGGGGCGCTCCCAGCTCGATGTGGCGGCGTACGGCCGACCGCGTCGACGTCCACAACTCGCAGGTCATCTACACGCTGAGCGCGCAGAAGCTCTTCCGCCGCGAGCTGATCGAGCGGCTGGGGCTGCGGTTCGACGAGCAGCTCAGAACGGGCGAGGACGCGCTCTTCACCATCGAGGCCTATCTCCGGGGCGACGGCGTCTCGGTGATCTCCGACTACACCTGCTACTACCTGGTCGGCAGGGACGACGGCAAGCACGTGACCAAGAGCGGCGACTACACGCACCGGTTCGCCGCCGTGACGGCCCTGATGACGCTCATGGCCGAACTGGAACCGGCGGGCCCCAAGCGCGACAGGCTGATGGTCAGACCCTTCACGGTCGGGCTGATCCAGCAGTTCGCGCACGGCGTCGTCAAGGAGTCCGAGGAGGTCAGACGCCACAAACTGGAGCTGGTCGCCCCGCTGATGGAGCGGTACTGGAATCCGGGTGTGGCGCGCCACATCAAGGTCGCGGAGCGGGTGCGACTGGAATGTGTGGCGCTCGGGCGGCTCGATCTGCTCGCCGACATCCTGGCCTTCATCAAGGCGGAGACGGTGCCCGAGGTGGTCCACCGGGGCCGCGCCCGTACGCCGTACCTCGTCCTCCCGCACTTCGGGGACCACCGGTCGGGGCTGAAGGACGCCGCGTACGAGGTGACCACCCGGGACTGGGTGGGCAAGCCGGGGCTGCGCCCCATCGAGCCGCCGCAGGCGGTCCGCCGGCGCAGATCCCTGGCGCGCCGGGTGGTGCGCCGGCTCCGTACCCAGGTACGGAACCTCGCGCCCGTGCGGAACCGCGTCGCCTAGGCGGAGTTGGCGCGAAAAAGGGGGCGCGGCCGGTGGTACCGGACCGCGCCCATACGCGTACGAGCTCCGTCACGCGCCCTTTCGCGCCCCCGCGCCACGCCCCTTCACCCTTCCGGGGTAACCGGTAGCAGACGGGGCAGCGAAGCGTAGGTAAAATCGGACTGTCGGGCGACCCCCGGACAGCATCGCAATCACAGCAGGGGAAACAAGGAACAGTGAAGGCTCTCGTACTGTCCGGTGGGGCAGGTACCCGACTGCGGCCCATTACGCACACATCGGCGAAGCAGCTCGTCCCCGTGGCGAACAAGCCGGTGCTCTTCTACGGCCTCGAAGCCATCGCGGAGGCGGGCATCACCGAGGTCGGCGTGATCGTCGGCGACACCGCGGAGGAGATCCGCACGGCCGTCGGCGACGGCTCGCAGTTCGGTATCAAGGTGACGTACCTCCAGCAGGACGCGCCCCTCGGACTGGCCCACGCCGTCCTCATCGCCCGTGACTTCCTCGGCGACGACGACTTCGTGATGTACCTCGGGGACAACTTCATCGTCGGCGGCATCAGCGGCCTGGTGGACGGCTTCCGTGACGACCGGCCCGCCGCGCAGATCCTGCTCACGAAGGTCCCCAACCCGACCTCCTTCGGCGTCGCCGAACTGGACGGCGAGGGACGCGTGGTGGCCCTGGAGGAGAAGCCGGAGAAGCCCAAGAGCGATCTCGCGCTCGTCGGCGTCTACCTCTTCACCCCGGCCGTCCACGAGGCCGTACGCTCCATCGAGCCTTCCTGGCGCGGCGAGCTGGAGATCACCCACGCCATCCAGTGGCTGATCGACCAGCGGCGCGACGTCCGCTCCACGACCATCTCCGGGTACTGGAAGGACACCGGCAACGTCACCGACATGCTGGAGGTCAACCGCTCGGTGCTGGAGACCGTCGAGCCGCACTGCGAGGGCACCGTCGACGAGGCCAGCGAGATCATAGGGCGTGTGAGGATCGAGAAGGGCGCGAAGGTCACCGGCAGCCGTATCCTCGGCCCCGTGATCATCGGCGCGGACACCGTGATCAGCGACGCGTACATCGGTCCGTTCACCTCGGTCTCCGAGGGATGCGTGATCGAGGACAGCGAGATCGAGTACTCCATCGTGCTGCGCGGCTCCTCGCTCACCGGCGTCCGCCGCGTGGAGGCGTCGCTGATCGGCCGCGACGTCGAGATCACCCCCGCGCCCCGTAATCCGTCCGCCCACCGACTCGTCCTCGGTGACCACAGCAAGGTGCAGATCTCCTCATGACGCACAGGATTCTCGTGACCGGCGGCGCCGGTTTCATCGGCTCGCACTACGTCCGTACGGTGCTCGGCCCGCAGGGCCCCGGCGACGTCGAGATCACGGTTCTCGACAAGCTCACCTACGCGGGAAATCCGGCCAATCTCGACCCGGTCCGTGAGCACCCCGGATTCCGCTTCGTGCAGGGCGACATCTGTGACCCCGAGCTGGTCGGCAAGCTGATGGCCGAGCACGACCAGGTGGTGCACTTCGCCGCCGAGTCGCACGTGGACCGCTCCATCGACGGCGGCGCCGAGTTCGTCCGTACGAACGTCGTGGGCACCCACACGCTGATCGACGCGGCCCACCGGGCGGGCGTGAAGACCTTCGTGCACATCTCCACGGACGAGGTCTACGGCTCGATCGACGAGGGCTCCTGGCCCGAGACGCACCCGCTGGAGCCCAACTCGCCCTACTCGTCGGCGAAGGCGTCCAGCGACCTGATCGCGCTCTCGTACCACCGCACCCACGGCCTCGACGTGCGCGTGACCCGCTGCTCCAACAACTACGGGCACCACCACTTCCCCGAGAAGGTCATCCCGCTGTTCATCACGAACCTGCTGGACGGCAAGAAGGTGCCCCTGTACGGCGACGGCGGCAACATCCGCGACTGGCTGCACATCGACGACCACGTCCAGGGCATCGAGCTGGTCCGTACGAAGGGCCGCGCGGGCGAGGTCTACAACATCGGCGGCGGCACGGAACTCTCCAACAAGGAGCTGACCGGCCTGCTCCTGGAGGCGTGCGGGGCGGACTGGGAGACCAGCGTCGAGTACGTCACCGACCGCAAGGGCCACGACCGCCGCTACTCGGTCGACTGCGCCAAGATCCGCGAGGAGCTGGGGTACGAGCCCCGCAAGGACTTCGCGACCGGCCTCGCGGAGACCGTCGCGTGGTACCGCGAGAACCGTGCCTGGTGGGAGCCGCTGAAGGAGCGTGCGGCCCTGTGAGCACCGGCTCCGAGAGCAGCGGCGGCGCGGGCACCTGGCTCGTCACCGGCGCCGGCGGCATGCTCGGCCAGGACCTCCTGGCCCGGCTCGCCGCCGCCGGGCGGCCCGCGGCCGGCCTGGACCGCGCCGCGCTGGACATCACCGACCCCGTCTCCGTGCGCGCGGCCTTCGAGACCCACGCGCCGGCCGTGGTGGTCAACTGCGCGGCGTGGACGGCCGTGGACGACGCCGAGTCCAAGGAGGACGACGCGCTCGCGGTCAACGGCACGGGCCCCCGGGTCCTCGCCGAGGCCTGCCGGGAGTCGGGCGCGATCCTGCTCCAGGTCTCCACGGACTACGTCTTCGCCGGGGACGGGGAGGCGCCGTACGCGGAGGACGCCCCCACCGCCCCGCGCAGCGCCTACGGGCGGACGAAGCTGGCGGGGGAGCGGGCCGTGCTCGACGCCCTTCCCGAGCGCGGTTACGTGGTCCGTACGGCGTGGCTGTACGGCGCGGGCGGCCCCAACTTCGTCCGTACGATGATCAAGCTGGAGGCCGTCAAGGACACCCTGGACGTGGTGGACGACCAGCGCGGGCAGCCCACCTGGACCGGCGATCTCGCCGACCGGCTGGTCCTGCTCGGCGGGGCGGCGCTCGACGGGACGGCGCCCGCGGGCGTCTACCACGGCACCAGCGGCGGCGGGACGACCTGGTTCGGATTCACCCAGGAGATCTTCCGGCTGCTCGGCGCCGACCCTGCGCGGGTCCGTCCGACGACCAGCGAGGCGTTCGTCCGGCCGGCCCCCCGGCCCGCATACAGCATCCTCGGTCACGACCGGTGGAAACCAGCCGGAATCGAACCCATCCGCGACTGGCGGGCCGCGCTCGCCGAGGCGTTCCCCGCGGTGCTGGCGGCCGAGCGCCAAACGGGGATTACCGGCCAGTAGATGTTTACGTGAAACCTGTGGGCCCACTAAGTTCACTGAGAATCAAACCTATGGATCGTTGATTCTCAGTGAAGGGCCCCTTACGTGGATCGCCACGGCTTCCTGCGCCAACTGCACCGTGTGTACAAGCCCCGCACCTATCTGGAGATCGGGGTCAATGACGGGCGAAGCCTGGCGCTCTCCCGGGTTCCGTCCGTCGCCGTCGACCCGGCCTTCAAAGTGGTCACGGACATCAGTTGCGACGTCCACCTGGTCCGCGCGACCAGCGACGACTTCTTCGCCCGTAAGGACCCGCTGATCCACCTGCGCAACGGGCGCAACCCGTTCCGCGCGCTGGCCCGCCGCGACCCGGTCAACCTGCTCGGGGGGGACCCGAAGCTGGAGCTGTCGTTCATCGACGGCATGCACCTCTTCGAGTTCGCGCTGCGCGACTTCATGAACGTCGAGAAGCACTCCCGCTGGTCCAGCGTGATCGTCCTGGACGACATGCTGCCCCGTGACGTCGACGAGGCGGCGCGCGACCGCCACACGAAGTTCTGGGCGGGCGACGTCTACAAGGTGGCGCAGGTGCTCCGGCGCTACCGCCCCGACCTGCTCGTCGTCGACGTCGACACCGAGCCGACCGGGGTGGTGGCGATCTTCGGCGCCAACCCCGAGTCCACGGTGCTGAAGAACGCCTACGACAAGATCATCGAGGAGTACGTCGTCCCGGACCCGCAGGACGTCCCCGACGAGATCCTGGTCCGCAAGAACGCCGTGCGCCCCGAGGCGCTGCTCGGAGCCGGATTCTGGCCCGCGCTGAACCGGGCCCGCAACCTGCGCCGTCCGCGCTCGGCGTTCACGCCGCTGCGCCGGCAGATCGAGGCCGTCACCAGCTGACCGCCACCTGACGTGGGGAAGGGCCGGAAGCGATCGCTTCCGGCCCTTCCCCACGCTCTACGCGGGCTCATGCTCCCCAGGGGCGCGTCAGGCGCGGGCTGCCAGCTCCGCGTAGTACGCCCGGCACTCCTCGTACGACGGCAGCAGGCCCTGGGCCTCGGCCTCGGCGAGGGTCGGCGCCGCCGCGTCCTTGTCGGAGAGCAGCGGCGTGATCGACTCGGGCCACTCGATGCCCAGCTCCGGGTCCAGCGGGTTCAGCCCGTGCTCACGGCCCGGCGCGTACCCCTCCGAGCAGAGGTAGACCACGGTGGCGTCGTCGGTCAGCGCCATGAAGGCGTGCCCCAGACCCTCGGCGAGATAGACCGAGTGGTGGTCCACGTCGTCCAGGCGTACGGCCTCCCACTTGCCGAACGTCGGCGAGCCCACCCGGATGTCCACGATCACGTCGAGGACCGCGCCGCGCACGCACTTCACGTACTTGGCCTGGCCGGGCGGTACATCGGCGAAGTGGATGCCCCGCAGCGTGCCCCGGCTGGAGACCGAGCAGTTGGCCTGGGCGAGGTTCAGCGGGTGGCCGGCCGCCTCGGCGAAGTCGGGGGCCTTGAACCACTCGTGGAAGCTGCCACGGCTGTCCGGGAAGACCTTCGGTTCATGCACCCAGGCGCCTTCGACGGAGAGCTGCCGCATGTGATCACGTCCTTGCTGTTCTGTTCGGAGTTGCGAGCGGGGATACGGAGCGGGGTACCGGGCGACGGCACGGAGCGGGGTACGGAGGGGTACCGACGCCGGTCAGAGGCGGGCCGCGAGGCGGCGCACCTTCTTGCGTGCCGCCGCGGGCAGTCTGCGGACGATCGGGCCGCCGGCCGAGCGCAGCACCTTGCGCAGCGTGGCTCTGCGGCGCTTCACCGTCACCACGCGCACCAGGAGCGGGTCGACCTCCCCGAGGCCGCTCTGGTCGAGCCGGATCCGGCCGCCCGCCGCCACCGGCACCTCACAGATGTCCAGTTCGGGCCCCTTGGGGCCGTCGAGCCTGACCGAAAGGCGCGCCTGGCCCTCGGCCAGACCGGCCACCTTGCCGGGCACCTCCAGATGCGCCCTGCCGTGGTCGGGGCGGAGCGTCGCCGGGTGCGTGAGCTTCGTACCGTCCGCCGCGGTCAGCACCAGCTCGACCGGGAGGGACGCGGACTTCGTACCGGTGAAGATCTCGAACCGCAGCTCGGACTGGGAGCCGGGCATCCGCAGCGGGGGGCGCTCCGCGAGGTACGTCGCCATCTTCTTGGCGCGGCCCGCGACATCGAGCGTGAGGTTGCCGTGCGGGTCGGTGAAGTACGGGATGACCGGCCGGGCGGGCGAACCGAGCACCGCGGGGAGGCACTTGGCGTCCACGCCGGGGGCGCGGTCGGCGCCGAGCCGGGCCTTGCGGACGATGCCGAGACCGCGCAGCGGGACCCAGATGTCCCAGAAGCCCCGGGAGACCCGGCCACGCCCCTTGACCGCCTCGCTGGTGACCGTACCGGTGCCGTACAGCACGACCTCGAACGTCTCCTCGGCGTCCTCGGCGGAGCCGGCCGGCGGCGCGGCCTTCTCGATCTTCGAGGTGAAGTCGGCGGGGCACGGCCACTCGACGGCCGTCTCCCGGTTGCGCAGGGAGAGTTCGCCCTTGTACGTGTCCATGTCGTCGGTGACGTCGAGGAGTTCACCCTCGGGCAGCAGCCCCTCGGTGATCTCCGGGTGCACGAAGTACCGCTTGTCACGGCGGACCAGCCGCAGCGGCTGCTGGTCCTCGCCGTGCACGAGGCGGCCGGTCACGGAGAGCGCGACCCCGCCGTCCGGCTGCCAGTCGAACTCCTCCAGGCGTGCCGTGGCCTTCACCGACTTGGCGAACCGGGCGAGCTTCACCAGCCCCTGGCGGTCGTCGGCGCGCAGCAGGGTGGAGCGGAGCCTGACCAGCGCGCCGAGCCCGTCGTGCACGCCGTCGTTGATGAAGTCCTTCACGAGCGGCTGGATCGCGTCCACCATCTCGTCCAGGTACGCGGGCTCGTACTTGAGGACCGAGGGCTCGCTCAGCCGGCCGAGCATCTCTACCCGGTAGAAGCGGCGCAGCAGCCGGTCCCGGAACTCGCCCGGCTCGGTGTTGTCCACGACGACGCCGAGCACCTCGCGGAGGTTGCCGTAGTAGCCGGACGGCACGAGCTTCGCGGAGCCGGCGTTCTGGCCGTCGTCCCGCTTCGAGTAGTAGTAGCAGGTGTACGTCCCCAGGATCGACACGACCTTCGCGGGGAAGTACGTCTGCATCATGTAGAGCTGGTCCTCAAGGCGCCGCTTGCCCTCGGGGTACGCGATGTTGTTCTCGCGCAGGAACTCCGTACGGAACATCTTGTGCGGGGTGAGGCTGTCGTACAGCGGAGCGTTGCTCAGGTCGCACTTCTCGCGGTTCGTCTTGAACACGCCGTGCGGGACGCCCCGGAAGTTCGAGGCGACCTTCCCGATCACGATGTCGGAGCCGTTGCGGTGGCCCATCTCGTAGAGCCGCCGCAGCGCGTCCGAGGCCATGTGGTCGTCCTGGTCGACGAACTGGACGTACTCGCCCTCCGCCTCCGCCACACCGATGTTCCTGGGCTTCCCCGGCCACCCCGAGTTGGGGATGTGGATCACCCGGAAGTGCGGGTGCTCGGCGGCCAGCTTGTCCAGCCGCGCGGGGGTGTCGTCCGTCGAACCGTCGTTGACGAAAAGCACCTCGAAGTCCGCGGCCGGCAGCGTCTGGGCCAGCAGTGAATCGATGCACGGATCGATGTACTTACCCGGGTTGTACACCGGAATGACGACGCTCACTTTTACTGGCATTACTTGAAGGCCCATCTGTGTTGTCGGTGCACGAGGTGCTGTGCGAGTGGGGGGAGGCGCGGCCATCGGCGGAGGGTGCGGGCGCCGGGATGCCAGCTTATCTCCGCGGGGGCTCGCGATGTTTCCCGGCCGTTCTCACCCTTGACAGACTTCTGTCACGGCGCTCCGGTTGCACGGAGGGACCGAAATGACACGGCGGATGTCCCCGTCGCCGGTGCGCCGATGTCCCAGCCCCTGAAATGGTCCGCCGTACCGGGTGGCCCGCGCGTAGGCTTCCCGGCGGGGACACACACCGGTGGCGGCGACGGAGCCCGGTGGCGAGAGCAGAGGCAGAGCGCGTGGCAGCGGCACGGCAGCAAGTGGTGGCACGGCAGGACGCGGTCGCGCAGGCCCGCAGAGTCGTCGTCAAGGTCGGCTCCTCCTCGCTCACCACCGCCGCGGGCGGGCTCGACGCCGACCGGGTCGACGCCCTGACCGACGTGCTCGCCGCCGTACGCGCCACCGGCGACCGGGAGATCGTGCTGGTGTCCAGCGGCGCCATCGCCGCCGGGCTCGCACCGCTCGGGCTCGACCGCCGCCCCCGGGACCTGGCCCGCCAGCAGGCCGCCGCCAGCGTCGGCCAGGGGCTGCTCGTCGCCCGCTACACCGCCTCCTTCGCCCGTTACGGCGTACGCGTCGGCCAGGTGCTCCTCACCACGGACGACACCAGCAGACGGGCCTCGTACCGCAACGCGTACCGCACCCTCGACCAGCTCCTCGGCATGGGCGCGCTTCCCGTCGTCAACGAGAACGACACCGTCGCCACCGACGAGATCCGCTTCGGCGACAACGACCGGCTGGCCGCGCTCGTCGCCCATCTCGTACGGGCCGACCTGCTCGTCCTGCTCTCCGACATCGACGGGCTGTACGACGGCGACCCCAGCAGGCCCGGTACCTCCCGGATCGCCGAGGTGCGCGGCCCCGCCGATCTGGCGGGCGTCACCATCGGCAGCACGGGCCGGGCCGGGGTCGGCACCGGTGGCATGGTCACCAAGGTCGAGGCCGCCAGGATCGCCGCCGCGGCCGGCATCCCCGTCGTCCTGACCTCCGCCAGCCACGCCGCCGACGCGCTCGCGGGGCGCGACACCGGCACGTACTTCCACCGCACCGGACGCCGCTCGGCGGACCGGCTGCTGTGGCTCGCGCACGCCTCCACCCCCCGGGGCGCCCTCACACTGGACGACGGTGCCGTACGCGCCGTCGTCGAGCGCCGCACCTCGCTCCTGCCGGCCGGGATCGCCGCCGTCGAGGGCGAGTTCGCCGCGGGCGACCCGGTGGAGCTGCGGGACACCGAGGGCCGCGCCGTCGCCCGAGGTCTGGTCAACTTCGACGCCAAGGAGATCCCCCAGCTCCTCGGCCGCTCCACCCGCGAGCTGGCCCGCGAGCTGGGTCCCGCCTACGAGCGCGAGGTCGTACACCGGGACGATCTGGTCATCCTGCATCCCTGAGCCGCCCCTGAAACGGCTGAAACTCCGGCCTTTGAACGGGGACCTTTACCAAAACCGCCCCATCTTCCGTCCGGGACTGGTCAACTTTGTCCCAGGCGTAGGACCGGGTCACGGCACGACGACGCAGCAAACAGGAGGCCGCTGGTGAGACGAGCGCGCCCGGGGGCGGCGCCCCGAGGGACCGGGGGAAGCGCCCACGCGCGGAGGGCCGCCGGCGGGCAACGGGCCCTGACGAGCGTCGAAGTGGGGGAGCCCACGGCCGCCGGCCCCGACGCCACGGCCGGGACCGACGGCACGTCCGACACCCCCGGTGCGGGCGGAGAGCGACGGCAGGGGGAGGCCGCGGCGACGGCGGACGCCCGCCAGCTCTCCAAGCTCTGGCACATCACCCTCAGCGTCTCGGGCCCGGAGAGCCCGCTGACGGAGGTCAGGCGCGGCCTCGAACAGCTCGCCCACGACCATCCCTTCCTGCTGACGAGCAGGTACGCCACCGACCACGCGGAGATCCGCTACTGGGAGGAGGCCAGGGACCTGCACGACGCCGCCGCGGTGGCGCTGCGGCTCTGGGGCGAGCACCGGTCGACCTCCCAGCTCCCGCCGTGGGTGATCGTCGGGCTGGAGGTCATCGACCGGGAGACGTACCACCAGCGCATCGCCGAGGGATACGGTCCGCCGCCGGCGGCTCCGGTGGGCGTCCACCCGTTCTGAGGACGTGTCCCGCGCCCCCGGGGCGTCTCGCAGTGCGGAATACGTGCGGAATGCCCGCAGGGCGCGCATTACCCTGCGGGCATGACCTCGCTCTCGCCGTACGACAATCTCTCCCCGGTGGTCAGGGCCGCCTACCGGTCCCGCTCCGCCGCCGCCGACCTCGCGCCACTGCCGCGCGCGGCCAAGGACGACGCGCTGCTGGCGATCGCGGACGCGCTGGAGGTCCGTACGCACGAGATCGTCACGGCCAACGCCGAGGACGTCGCGCGCGCCAGGGAAGCCGGCACCGCCGAGTCGGTCGTCGACCGGCTGACACTGACCCCGGAGCGGATGCGCGCCATCGCCGCCGACGTACGCGACGTGGCCGCGCTGCCCGACCCGGTCGGCGAGGTCGTACGCGGCTCGACCCTCCCCAACGGCATCGACCTGCGCCAGGTGCGGGTCCCGCTCGGCGTCGTCGGGATCATCTACGAGGCGCGCCCCAACGTCACCGTGGACGCCGCAGCCCTCTGCCTCAAGTCGGGCAACGCCGTGCTGCTGCGCGGCTCCTCCTCCGCGCTCTCCTCCAACACCGCGCTCGTCCGGGTGCTGCGCGACGCCGTGGGCGGTGCCGGGCTGCCCGCCGACGCCGTCCAGCTCGTGCCCGGCGAGGGCCGCGACGCCGTACAGGAGCTGATGCGGGCCCGTGGCCTGGTCGACGTGCTGATCCCGCGCGGCGGCGCCTCCCTGATCCGTACGGTCGTCGAGGGCTCCACCGTCCCCGTCATCGAGACCGGCACCGGCAACTGCCATGTGTACGTGGACGCCGACACCGATCTCGACATGGCCGTCGACATCCTGATCAACTCCAAGGCGCACCGGCCGAGCGTCTGCAACGCCGCCGAAACCCTCCTCGTCCACCAGGACGTCGCCGCCGCCTTCCTGCCGCGCGCGCTGGACGCCCTGGCCGACGCCGGGGTCACCGTCCACGCCGACGAGCGGGTCCGGGCCTACGCGGGCGGGACGAAGGCCACGGTCGTGGCGGCCACCGAGGACGACTGGGAGACCGAATACCTCTCCTACGACATCGCCGCCGCGGTGGTGGACTCGCTGGACGCGGCCGTCGCCCACATCCGGCTCTGGTCCTCGGGGCACACGGAGGCGATCGTCACCACCTCGCAGGCCGCCGCCCGCAGGTTCACCCAGTTGGTCGATTCGACGACGGTCGCCGTGAACGCGTCCACACGCTTCACCGACGGGGGCCAGTTCGGCTTCGGCGCCGAGATCGGGATCTCCACGCAGAAGCTGCACGCGCGCGGGCCGATGGGGCTGCCGGAGCTGACCTCCACGAAGTACATCGTGACCGGGGACGGCCACACGCGGTGAGCACCGGACGGACGGCGCCCGCCCGCGACCCCTACGGGGGCCGGTGGGCGAGCGGGGTGTGAGCCGGGCGCGTGAGCCGGTTGTGTGAGCCGGTCGTGTGACGAATACGAAGCGGGATAGTTCGGGCTCCGCCTGCCCAAAACCACGTCCCAGGTCTACTCTGAAGAGGTGCCGGACGACGTGGGGGGCAGGCCGTTCCCGGACGGCTGGGAGCCCGACGACGACCGCGGAGGCGCGGATCAGGACTTCGCCTCCGTGGTGTTCGACGAGGACTTCGTCAAGGCCGCCACCATCCACGAACCCTCCGCCGTCGAGCGGCTCCTCTCGGCCGCCCAGGCGCGCGCCGAGGCCGAGGCCGCCCGGGCACGCTCCGGCGGGGGAGCGCCCGAGGACGAGCCGTACGAGGAGCTGTACGGCCGGGACGGCGCGTACGGCCCCGACCCCGGCTACGGAGAGTTCGACCCGGACGACCCCGACGCGTACGCGGGCCCGTACGGCCGCTACGGCGGAACCCTGCGGCCCTACCGGTCCACCGCGCGATGGCACCGGCCCATCGCCTGGCTGCTCGCCCTGCTGATGGGGGTCGGGATGGTCGCGCTCGCCTTCACGGCCGTCTACCGGGGCGCCTCCAGCAGCGGCGACGACCAGGTGCCGCAGCCCGCCAGGACCGGGATCGACAACCCGGGGGCGATCGGGCCCTCGGCCCCCGTGACCCGGAGCGCCCCGGCGGTCTCCGCGGTGCCGCGCACGCCCTGACGGACCCGGCCGCTACCCGAACGGCCGAACGGGTGTCATGCGGAACCTGACGGTCGGCCCGGCGTTTACGTTCGCCTCCGCCGACCTACCCTCAAAGTATGGCAGGGCGTGGAGACCCACCCGAGGGAGAACATCCTGAGGGGCTCCCCGGAGGCGAGGACGACGAGTACCGCTCGGTCGTCTTCGACGAGTCATTCATCCGGGCGGCCCGGCTCCAGGAGTACTCCGCGCGGGAGCGCATGGGCGATCACGCCCACGCCGTCCGCAGGCTGCCGCCAGGACCGCCGCCCGCCGCCCGGCACCGGCGGAGGTTCAGGAACGGCCCGCGGCAGTTCCTGCTGCTCCTGCTGATCCTCGTGGTGGCCTTCGGCACCGCGGTCTACCTGGGGCTGCGCAACCCGTACCGGCCGCCCGCCCTCCGCGCCGTCGAGCAGGCCCGCACCTCGGTGATCCCGCTCGCCCCTGCGGGCCCCGTGCCGGGCGGCGCGCCCGCCGATCTCCTCGCACGCAGCCCCGCCGCGCAGTTCCGCTCCGGCGCGGCGGGCATCACCCTGCCCGCCGCCCGGGACGCCGGGGACTTCGCGGAAGGCCAGGTGGTGGCCGCGCTGTCCATCGTCAAGGACTATCTCGTGGCGTCCTCGCTCGACCCCGACGTCCTCGCGGGACGCACCCTGCGACCCGTACGGGTACTTCTCGACCCCGAACAACTCACCCAGTTCGACCGCAGTTTCACCGACCCGGCCGACGACGGGCGCCACGACCCCATCGGCTGGCTGGTCCGCTTCGACCCGGCGAAGGTGGCGCGCACCGACGAGCAGGTACGCGTCCACGGCACGCTGCGGTACGAGGAGACGGCCCCCGGGACCCTGGAGGTCAGCACGGACCACGTCTTCGTCTATCCGCTGCGGCCCGCCGCCTCGGACAGCCGGCCCGTGCGGGACGCCTCGCTGTTCACCGTCCGGCGCGAGATGCGCTTCCGCTTCGGCGTGGAGGACCTGCCCAGACACCAGACGCAGGTGGTGACCAGCGAGGTCCAGGCCGGACCCCAGTCCTGCTCGGCCGAGCCGCCGGGGACGCTGCGCCCGCTGCTCGCGGGCGAGCGCGCCCGGCCCCACGAACCGGCCGCGACCGATCCGTACGCGACGGGCCCGGCGCATCCGGCGCTCTGCGGGGCGCTCTCCCGCGCGGCGGAGCCGAGCCCGTCGCCGTGACGGCCTTCATGGCCTGACGGTCCGACGGAGGGCGCCGGTCAGTCCTTGCCCGGTCCCTTACCGCTGCCGCCGCCGCTGCCGTTGTCACCGTCGTCCGTGGACGCGTTGCCGTTGCCGCCGCTGCCGTTCCCGCCGCTGTTGCCGCCGCCCGTGAACCGGTCGCGCAGCTTGCCGCCCAGGTCGCCCGCACCGCCCGCGATGTCGCCCACCAGCTTCATCAGCGGGTCCTTGCTGCTGCGGACCGTGTCGGCGTAGTGCGCGGCGGAGTCCCGGAACGAGTCCGTGACCGACGTGTCCTTGTCGTCCTCGCGGCGCGGGTAGTGACCGTCCATGATCCGCTGGTAGTCCCGGCTCTCGGACCACTTCTTCAGCTCGGCGGCCCGGACCGTGGTGAACGGATGCGTGCGCGGGAGCACGTTGAGGATCTTCAGGACGGAGTCACGCAGGTCGCCGCCCTCCTCGTACTCCTTGGCCTGCTCCAGGAACGCGTCCACGTTCATCTCGTGCAGATGGTTGCCACCGGCGATCTTCATCAGACCGCGCATCGACGCCTGCGCGTCCTGGCCGACCAGCAGCCCGGCCCGGTCCGCCGACAGCTCCGACTTGCGGAACCACTCCCGCAGCGCCGTCACTATCGCCATGATCGCCACATTGCCCAGCGGGATCCACGCGACCTTGACGGCCAGGCTCGTGAGGAAGAGCAGTATCGTGCGGTACACCGCGTGCCCGGAGAGGGCGTGGCCCACCTCGTGGCCCACGACCGCGCGCATCTCCTCCTCGTCCAGCAGCTCCACCAGTCCGGTGGTGACCACGATGATCGGCTCGTCCAGGCCGATGCACATCGCGTTGGGCCGCGGGTCCTGCGTCACGTACATCGCGGGGACCTTCTCCAGGTCCAGGATGTAGCAGGCGTCCCGCAGCATGGTGTTCAGATGGGCGAACTGCGCGTCGCCCACCCGCACCGAGTCGGAGAGGAAGAGCAGCCTCAGGCTGCGCTCCGGCAGCAGCGCGCTGAGCGCCTTGAACACCGTGTCGAAACCGCTGAGCTTGCGCAGGGCGACCAGCGCCGAGCGGTCGGCGGGGTGTTCGTACGCCCGGGAGGAGATTCCCGGGAAGCGCTTGCGCTGCCGGCTGGGCACATTCTCGCTGCCCGTCGCCTCGTTGCGGTCTTCGGTCATGGATATCCCCTGTTCGTACGAGTCCAGAATCCAAGGCTCGTCCCCCCTGACGGACCCCAGACTAGGCGCTGGGGCTACCGTGTGGCGGGGGCCTGTGGATGAGGTGCCGGGGCAGTGCCCGGATCTCAGCCGGAAAGAGACCGAGGAGCACCACCGTCATGCCGGAAACCGCCACCCTGATCGCCGCCGTCTCCGATCAGCAGGGAGCGGGCAACACGCTGCGGATCGTGCTGGTCGTTCTACTCGTGGGAGCCGCCCTGCTCGCCTGGTTCCTGCTGCGCGGATACCGCGACAACGACCACAACGACTGAGTCGGCGTGAGCGTGCCCAGGGGGCCCGCATACGATGTGCGCGAAGTCTCCGCGGACCTCAGGAGAGTCCAGCTCTCCGGAGGATCCAGACCCCCGAGGAAAAGGGCCCGTAGAAGATGATCCTCACCGGCACCGCCGCTCACCTGGTCACGCTCGCCGAGGGCGCCGAGATGGGCGGCAACCACGAAAGCCTGAATCCGGTTCTCGTCGGCGGCGGCGCCCTCTTCGCGCTGCTTCTGCTGCTGTGGATCACCACGCGCTTCAACCGGGACCGCTGACACCGGGCCGTACGCGTGTGCCAGTAGGCTCTGGACGTATGGGAGACCAGCAAGCGTCCAGCGGTCGCGCGGCGGCAGGACCGGACAGACCGGAGCAGGGCCCCGGCCCCGGATCCGAGCAAGGCAGGCGCCGACTCGGCGTCATGGGCGGCACCTTCGACCCGATCCACCACGGGCACCTGGTGGCGGCCAGTGAGGTCGCCGCGCTGTTCCGGCTCGACGAAGTGGTGTTCGTACCGACCGGTGAACCGTGGCAGAAGAGCCAGCGCGCGGTGTCGCCGGCCGAGGACCGGTATCTGATGACGGTCATCGCGACCGCGTCCAACCCGCAGTTCTCGGTCAGCCGGATCGACATCGACCGGGGCGGCGCCACCTACACGATCGACACGTTGCGGGATCTGAGGTCCCTCAACGACGACGCCGACCTTTTCTTCATCACGGGAGCCGACGCGCTCTCGCAGATCCTGAGCTGGCGGGATCACGAGGAGCTGTTCTCCCTCGCCCATTTCATCGGGGTCACCCGTCCGGGCCATGATCTGACGGACGACGGACTGCCCAAGGGAGGGGTCTCCTTGGTGGAGGTTCCGGCGTTGGCCATCTCCTCGACCGACTGCCGTGGGAGGGTCGCGAAGGGCGATCCTGTCTGGTACCTCGTGCCGGACGGCGTCGTGCGCTACATCGACAAGCGGCAGTTGTACCGCGGCGCCTGAGCCGCGGAGAGGGGCACCGGTGAACGACCAGCAGCAGCCGTACGACCCGTACGGCCCCTACTACACGCAGCCCCAGATCGTCGGTTACGACGAGTACGGGCAGCCGGTGTACCAGCAGTCCCCGCAGCAGCAGTACGACGCCTACGGGCGGCCCCTGCCGCAGCAACAACAGCAGCAGCAACAGGGGTACGGCTACGACCCGTACGCCCAGCAGCAGGAGCAACAGCCGGCACAGCAGCAGGCGCAGCAGCAACAGATCCCGCAGCAGTACGACCCGTACGCCCAGCAGGTGCCGCAGCAGCAGGCGTACGGCTACGACCCGTACGGGTATGACACCGGCCAACAGCAGGCCCAGCAGGCCCCGCAGGAGCAGCAGGCCCCGGTCGCCGTCGACCGGCCGTCGGCCGCGCGGACGCCCGAGCCCGCCCCCGCGTCCGCCCCCGCCGAGCCCCCGCGCGGAGCGGAGCCCGAGCAGCCCGCCGTACCGGGGCAGCGGCGGCCCGACGGCGAGGAACGCGACTACAAGACCGAGCAGTTCGCGTTCATAGAGGAGCCCACCGAGGACTCCGAGGACGTCATCGACTGGCTCAAGTTCACCGAGAGCCGCTCCGAGCGGCGCGAAGAGGCCAAGCGCCGAGGCCGCAGCCGCGTCGTGGCCCTCGTCGTCGTCCTCGCCCTGACGGTCACCGGCGGCGTCGGCTACCTCTGGTACGCGGGCAAGCTGCCCGGCATGTCCTCGACGGACGGGCCGCAGACCACCGCCTCCGGTACTCAGAAGCGCGATGTGATCGTCGTACACCTGCGCAGCACCAAGCAGAAGGACACCTCCACGGCGCTGCTGGTCAACAACTCCACGACCGGCCAGGGCACCACCGTCCTGCTCCCCAACGTCCTCTCCATCGCCGGCGACGAGGGGGCCTCGACCACACTCGGCAAGTCCGTCGACGAGGACGGCTCGGACGGCACCCGCGAGGGCATCGGCACCCTGCTCGGCACCAAGATCGCCGGTACCTGGCGGCTCGACACGCCCTATCTGGAGAACCTGGTCGAGCTGGTCGGCGGCATCGAGGTGACCACCGACGTCGAGGTGCCCGCCGCCAAGAAGGGCGACGACCCGCTGGTGAAGAAGGGCGAGAAGGAGACCCTGAACGGACGGGCCGCCGTCGGCTACGCCACCTACCGCGCCGCCGACGAGGAGGAGGCCAAGCAGCTCACCCGCTTCGGACAGGTGCTCCAGGGCGTCCTGCGGAAGGTCTCGGACGACCCGCGGGCCGCGACGGTCACCGTCGAGACCCTGGCGCAGATCCTGGACCCGTCACTGACCGAGAAGGACCTCGGCGGAGCCCTGGCCAAGCTCGCCGAGCACGCCAAGGTGGGCGACTACAAGACGACGGTCCTGCCCGTCCAGGCCAACGGCACGCTCAGCGAGCAGTCCACCGAGAGCGTCGTCAAGGACATCCTGGGCGGCTCGGTGACCGCGCCCGAGCAGGGCGACGCCGTACGCGTCGGTGTGAAGAACGCGAGCGGGAACCAGGACGCGGCCGAGTCCGCCAGGATCGCGCTGGTCAACGGCGGCTACGGCTTCGTGGACGCCGGTACGGCCGACGCCGTGACCTCCTCGCGCGTCACCTACGGCGACGCGTCCAAGAAGGAACAGGCGGAGGAGACCGCCAAGACACTGGGGCTGCCGGCGAGCGCGGTCGAGAAGGGCAAACCGGCGGCGAACGCCGATGTCTCCGTCGTCCTGGGGCAGGACTACAAGGTCGACTAGAGCCTGTACGGCCGGGGCACTCCCGGGCGCCGGTCCGCGCCCGGGAGAACGGCTGTGCCGGCTGTCGGTGGTCCGTGAGATCCTGGGCATCTCCACGACCACCGACGAAAGCCTGCCAGTGACCGCTACTGATCGTTCCATCGAGCTCGTCAACGCCGCCGCCCAGGCGGCCGCGGACCGGCTCGCGCACGACATCATCGCGTACGACGTGAGCGATGTGCTGTCCATCACCGACGCCTTCCTGCTCGCCTCGGCGCCCAACGACCGCCAGGTGAAGTCGATCGTCGACGAGATCGAGGAGCGCCTTCAGAAGGAGCTGGGCGCCAAGCCGGTGCGCCGCGAGGGCGACCGCGACGCCCGCTGGATCCTCCTCGACTACGTCGACATCGTCATCCACGTCCAGCACAGCGAGGAGCGCGTCTTCTACGCGCTGGAGCGGCTCTGGAAGGACTGCCCCGAGCTGGAGCTGCCCGAGGACGCCGTCAAGACGCGCGGCAAGGGCAAGGAGCACGCCGAGACGTCGGGCGAGCACGCCGGGATCGCCGGTGACCCGGACGGTGAGCTGAGCTGAACGGCGCCAAAAGCGGCCGGGGCCGCCGTATCGTCCTGTGGCGGCACGGCCAGACCGCCTGGAACCTGGAACGCCGCTTCCAGGGATCCACGGACATCGAGCTGACCGAGGAGGGCGTCGGCCAGGCCCGGAGGGCCGCCCGGCTGCTCGCCTCCCTGAAGCCGGCCGCGATCATCGCCTCCGATCTGCGGCGGGCCGCCGCCACGGCCCGTGAGCTGACCGCCGTCACCGGCCTCGGCGTCACGCACGACGCCGGACTCCGCGAGACGTACGCGGGCACCTGGCAGGGCCTCACCCACGAGGAGATCATCGGGCGGTACGGCGACCAGTACGCGGCCTGGAAGCGCGGCGAGCCCGTGCGGCGCGGCGGTGGCGAGCTGGAGACCGAGGTGGCGGACCGCGCCGCGCCCGTGGTGCTCCGCCACGCCGGGACGCTGCCCGACGACGGCACGCTGGTCGTGGTCAGCCACGGTGGGACGATCCGTACCACCATCGGCCGGCTGCTGGGCCTGGAGTCGTACCACTGGGAAGGGCTCGGCGGGCTCTCCAACTGCTGCTGGTCCGTCCTCGGCGAGGGCGCGCGCGGCTGGCGGCTCCTGGAGCACAACGCGGGCACCCTCCCGGAGCCGGTC
This sequence comes from Streptomyces sp. NPDC059092, assembly GCF_042756365.1. Taxonomy (NCBI): domain Bacteria; kingdom Bacillati; phylum Actinomycetota; class Actinomycetes; order Kitasatosporales; family Streptomycetaceae; genus Streptomyces; species Streptomyces sp. NPDC059092. The sequence goes on along the minus strand of NZ_JBHZEJ010000049.1, from coordinate 957 downwards.
CTCGGTGACGACGACTGAGCGTTCGCCGGCGAGGCCACCGGATTTCGCTTTCCGGCAGGTCGCAGGCTAAAGTTCTTCTTGTTCGCAGCGCACGGCGCGGGGAACACGAGGGGCTATAGCTCAGTTGGTAGAGCGCCTGCATGGCATGCAGGAGGTCAGGAGTTCAATTCTCCTTAGCTCCACAATCAGCGTCACGAACCGGATCCCGTCCCCTGCTGGGGGCGGGATTTCTGCTGTACGCACGCTATTTCAGGCTGACCAGCAGTCCTCGGCGTGGCAGAATCGGACGACCGGATGGGGGCCAGGGACCGGACCGGGAGGGAGAGCGCGATGTCCGCCAGCAGTGTCGGTCGTCCCTCGGGCGACTCGTCCTCTGCGGCTCACGTGCTCGATGGCCATCGCGGACATTCCTACGTGTGCACGGCCTGCTGTGGCCACATCTGGAGCTGATTGATGGGCGCGCACAGGCGTAAATGCGACTGGTGCGGCAGCGGTACGCCGATCGTGCGGGACATGGACCCGCTCAACACCGAGTACCAGTACTGGTGCGAGGAGTGCGCGCGGGCCCTGATCATAAAAGGCGACCCCATCGAGACCTACCGTGAGTTGGAGGGCGAGCCGATCTACGGCCGTCTGCTGGAGGAGCACTGCACGCTCAAGCGCTTCTACTCCTTCGCGACCGCCTGACGCGACCGCCTGACCGGGGTGTGATCGAGGGGTGATCGAGGGGTGATCGACGCCCGGTCGGCCTCCGGCGGAATCGATTTGGTGGTGGGGCACAGGGACCGTTAATGTTGGCCATGCCGCCGAGGGGGAAACCCCGGGGCGGGGAACGCAAGGGGCTATAGCTCAGTTGGTAGAGCGCCTGCATGGCATGCAGGAGGTCAGGAGTTCAATTCTCCTTAGCTCCACAACAAGCAGTGAAGATCACGTAGAAGCGGGCCGTCCGATCAGGAC
>NZ_JBHZEJ010000048.1:0-64824 GCF_042756365.1 Streptomyces sp. NPDC059092 | reverse complement strand
GTCAGCCATCCGCTACCGGGCCCCTGTCCGCTACCCCTGATCACGCCCCTGACCAGGGCGGTAGCGGCGGTAGCGGAAGTAGCGGACCTGGTAGGGGAAGAGGAGAGGGACACTCATCGCGGCAATCGGAGTGCTTACCCGCAGATGCACCCCAAGGGGGCTCCCGGGGCGCAAGCGATAATCGTCTGTCCGGCAGACGGCCCTTACCGCTTTCCCTCATTGCCGGGATCGGGAGAAACATACGCAAGGGCTTCCTGCCTCTGCCCCTCTCCGAACGGATGAGTAATGCGTCCGATCCTCCGCCACCCCAGACGCTCATAAAGGCGAATCGCTGAATCATCCTTGACCATTACGTCAAGCACCAGCCGCAAATCGTTGGTCGCCGCATAGTTCACGGCTGCCCGCACAAGACTTTTACCAATTGAACGGTTTCGAGCATCAGCGAGAACAAAAAGGCGCACCAGCACACCCACGCCTCTCTCCCCACCTTCATCTTGCTCATTCCACAGCTCTACAACCCCCTCCCCTGACGGCCGAGTGATGGCCACATGCCCAACCACGCGACTGTCAACAATCGCGACCCATGCACCCAATAGGCCAATCGGCGAAAGCCAATCCTCGGGCCGATCTACACCCTCAACGGGGTAACCGTCAGTACGGTGGACTTCTACTAGGGCAGAGGCTGCGGGTGCCATGTCAGCCTCAGTGCGACGTCGCACGACAACATCCCCTGAACCTTGGTTCTCCACGGTCGGCCCTACTGGACGGGGCTTCACTGGACGGGGAGTTCGTACTTGAGGCCGGTAAGATCGGCTCGATGCACATAGCGAGACACCTCAAATGGTTCGCCATTCTGATCGATGCTCGTGTGTAGAACTTCGAGCACAGGCACGCCGGATGGGAGTCGAAGAACCGACGCTTCATGGGGCGTTGGCATACGAGCGGTGATCTCATCGCAGATCGAGGTCATGACATGACCGAGTTCTTCAAGACGGCCATAGATCCCGTTCGGACCACTCTTCACTTCCATGAGACGAGTCCCCTTCGCCTCTCCCCAGCGAAGATAAGTGGAAACGATCTGGACCGGCTCATCATCCGCGAAGTAGTGATTTTCTCTGTGCACAACACTCCGCTCCACGGAAGAAACCCCGAGACGCTCCGCAATATCGACGGGAGGAACTTCATTCGCAATCGACGGAACATCGATGCGCGGAACTTTCCCTTGCCGTTGCGCCTCTAGACGGAAAGGAGTCAACCCCGTCTCCCGATTTTTCAGCGAATACCGATCACTACCGAAGCGAAAGAGCCGACGCGGCTCCCGGACGAATACACCTCGTCCATGCTTGGCGATCACTAGCCCCTGTTCAGCGAGCAAGCGCACGGCCTCACGAGCCGTATTGCGCGCGGCGCCGTGCTGCTCAGCAAGGACTCGCTCCGACGGAAGCTTGTCGCCGGCGCTCAGTTCGCCGGACTCGATGGCCGCTCGCAAGGTGTCGGCGATGCGCCTACTTGCGGGCTGCGCGCCGCTAGCGCTCTCGATGGGAGTCATGGAACCCAGCGTACAACTGGCTCAAGCCAGCAGCTTGACGCACGCACAGCCGGGATGCTCAACTGGCTCAAGCCAGTAAGTGGCTCAAGCCAGTGGGAGCGGCGTCCAACCGCCAAGAAGCACGCCGCTCCCCATACCCGCGAAGGGGTCTGTCAATGATGCCTGAAACCGTTCTTGATCGCGGTACCACGCAGGTCGTGGGCTCGGAGTCGCCGCGCATGCCGGTGGTTCTCGCCGATCTGTCGACAGGTGAGCGGACGGTGGCGCTGTACGCGTCGGACATGCCCGCCCGGTACCGCACCACGGACCACACGCAGGTCGCCGCCTGGGTCCTTCAGGGCGTTGAGCGGGTCGGTCTGGATGAGGTCCGTCGCCGGGCCGCGTTCGATGCGGGTTACCGGCTGCTGGCCCGAGGGGGCCACGTCACGCCTCAGCTCACCGCCAGCCAGGAGCAGCGTTTCCCCAAGGCCGGTCGGTTGAACTGTGCGGACCGTCACGCCGCGAACTTGAACCTGTGGGTGCAGATGTCCGAAGAGACCCGGGCGCGCAACGGGTCGGCTGCGGTGGACGGCGACTGCCCGTGCGGGGGGACGCGCTCGATTCCGCTGTGGCGGGACGAAGACGCGACCGTCAGCCGGATGTGCCCGGTCCACGCTCAGAACGCCATCCGCGCGATGCGCCCGGCGGTGGACGCGTGAGCACCCCCACGAATCAGGTCCGGGCCCTGTTCGCTCAGGTGTCCGCCCACCCGTACGGCGCGCCTCTGGTGCGCCGTACGGGTGGGGACGGGAGTCTCTCGGTCCCTGTGGAGGGTATGGAGCTGTGCCCGCAGGAGACCGCCGCCGCGCTCTTCGAGGTTGAGGCGGACGACGATCCCGCTCCCAGCACCGACACCCTGTACAGCATGCTCCGGGCCTCCATGCAGGAGCTTGGGCCCGCCGGACTGGCCCGGACCGTCACGGTCTTTAGCGATCTGGACCCCGGCGAGTTCTGGGAGGTGAGCGCCTGCCACACCTTCGCCTACCGCCTCGCGCTCTCGTTCTGGTATGAGGGCGCCCGCGCGCGGCCCATGACCGCCGGGGAAGCCGCCACGGCCCTCTACCTCTCCGGCCACCACCGCCACGCCACCCGGATGGCGGGGGCGACCCCGTTCCTCTCCCGCGCCGTGCGCGAGGGTGCTGCCGTCCTGCCGACCGAAACCCTCATCCGACTCGGGGCGCTCATGGGTGCAGAACTGGCCGGTGCCCACACATCCCAAGCGGCCCCGGACTGGCTCTACCGCCAGATCTTGCCGGACCGTCAGCGGCGGCAAGTCTGTTTCGACCTGGTCCGCGCCCACCCCTGCCGGCCCCTCCCCCTGGTCGTGCGGCTCGACGACGGAACCCACCTTCTCGGCACCTGCCCGCCCCCGCGCCAGGACGGCACCTGGCCCCGCACGACCGGAGTCCAGTGGTGAGCCGGACCCGCACGGCCAAACCCGTGCTCGCAGGCGACACCCGACGGCGGATCCGCGACTACCTCGCCAACCGGGACGGGCGCCACTGCCACTACTGCGCCCGCCCCTTCGCCCCCGACCTCACCGGCGCCACGCTCGACCACTACATCCCTTACAGCCTCTGGCCCATGAACAGGCCCCGGAACCTCGTACTCGCCTGTGACCCCTGCAACAACGCCAAGGGCGACCAACTGCCCCTGGCAATCTCGCTCCTGCTGCTCCAAGGCTCTGACCAGCGTGACGACCCGCGTCACACCCCCCGTCACACCCCGCGTCACACCCCGCTGCGTACGGTTCCGCTCGGTGCCGCACGGTCCTCCGCTCACCCCGCCCCGTGCGGCACCGAGCGGAACCCACACGCCCAGCTCACGGGCCGTGCGGATGGTGTGCGGACAACGGATCCGCACACCCCGCACGCCATCCGCACGGGCGCCATGAGCGTCCCCGTGAGCGCCATGAGCGTCCCCGTGAGCGCGGTGAGCGTCCCCCGTCCTTCCACCCCCGGCCGGTCGACTCCGCACCCGACCACGGGCGCCCTCACCGTTCTGCGACTGCTGGCCCGACTTGCGGACCCCCGACCGTCCACCCCCGACAGGGTGACCGATCGATCGAGACACCACCAGCCGTACGAGACGGAAGGAACGGCGGCATGAGCGCCCGCACCGTGGACGACAAGATGACCGTCAAGGAAATCATCGCTGACCTGAAGGTGGCCCCGTCGACCTTCTACCGGTGGCGCCAACTCGGGAAGGGGCCCCGCTCGATCAAACTGCCGAACGGTGACGTGCGGATCAGGCGGTCGGAATACGAGCGCTGGCTTACGGAGCGGGAGGACGCCGCGTGAGCGAGACCGACGACATTCCGGTCCGTCGCCCTCACGGAGAGGCTCGACCGGGGTTCTCCCTCGATGTCCGACTGTGGAAGGTCACGAAGGTCAGCCGGAAGGCGCGCCCGTACCAACTCCGTTGGGTCGTAGGCGGGAGGGTGAGCAGCGCGACGTTCGCCACGTCGGCACTCGCTGAAAGCCGACGTTCGGAGTTGCGGCAGGCCATGCGCCGGGGCGAAGCGTTCGAGATCGCGAGTGGACAGCCTGAGTCCGAAGTCCGCGCGGCGGAAGAGGCGGCGGCAACGGCGGCTGAGGCCGAGCCGTCGTTGCGGTGGTTCGAGTTCTGCCGGAAGTACGTCGCCGGGCGGTGGCGCATGAGCGCTGCCAAGACCCGTGAGGGCATGGCGGACGGGCTTGCCGCCGTGGCACTGGCCATGGTGAAACGAGGCGAGAAGACCCCTGAGGACAAGTACCTGCGCTTGGCCTTCCGGTGGGCGATCGTCCCCGCGAACGCGGGGCAGGACCCGCCGGCCGAACTGAAGGCCGCGTACGAGTGGCTCACGACGGAGGATCGGCCGGTTGCCGACCTGGTCAAAGTTGAGGTGTTCGAAGACGTGCTGTATCGCCTCAGCTATCGACTGGACGGCACTCCGGCTGCGGGGGAGACGCACAAGCGGCGGCGCCGGGCCCTGAACACTGCCCTCGAATACGCGGTGGCCGCAAAGGAACTCCCGGAGAACCCTCTCCAGGGGGCTCACAAAAAGCGTGTGGGTTCCGGCGCGGTAGTGGACCGGCGCGTCCTCGTGAACGCCGTACAGGGTCGCCAGTTGCTCACTGCGGTTTCCTACGTCGGTTCGTGGGACCGCAGCCGCGGGAGGCGCCTGGCAGCCTTCTACGCGGTCCTGTACTACGCGGGGCTCAGGCCCGCTGAGGCGGTCGGGCTGAGACTCTCCGACTGCCACCTGCCGGACACAGGTTGGGGCACATTGACGCTGAGGGAGACGCGTCCCGTCTCCGGTAAGCAGTGGACCGATTCCGGGGAGCGGCACGATCGCCGGGGCCTGAAGGCGCGCGAGGCGGACACAGACCGTCCGGTCCCCATCCCGCCCGTCCTGGTCTCGATCCTGCGAACCCACCTGAAAGAGTTCGGGACCGCCAAGGAAGGGCGGGTGTTCGGCAACGAGCGCGGGGGCGTCGTCGGTTCATCAACGTACTGGCGGGTGTGGGAGGAAGCGCGGGAGTACGCGCTCCCGCCTGAGCGGGTCGCCTCGCCGTTGGCCGGACGTCCGTACGACCTGCGGCACGCGTGCATCACGCGGTGGCTGAACGCGGGGGTGCCGATCGCTGAGGTTGCCCGGCGGGTCGGCAACTCGCCAGAGGTAATCCACCGGCGCTACCACGGCTGCATCGACGGTCACGAGGAAGCGGCCAACGCCAAGATCACAAAGGCGCTGGAAGAGGACGGCGATACGGCCTGAGGTGTGTATCGCAGATGGTGCGTGAACACTGAGAGAGAGCGAGAAAGAGCGGGAGTCAGTGAGACTGACTCCCGCTCTCTCATGTCGGCATTCGCGCTGGTCAGACCTTGATTTTCACTGGCTGACTGGCGAGTGCCCCCGGCAGGATTCGAACCTGCGCACACGGCTCCGGAGGCCGTTGCTCTATCCCCTGAGCTACGGGGGCGTACCGCCTGTGTTGCTTGGCGACGAAGGAAACCCTACCAGCTTCGGCGGGGTGGCCGTGAACAGGTATTTCGAGGGCCCCGCGCCCGGGGTGCGGGCGCTCCGGAGGGGTCAGGCGGAGGCGCGTTTGGCGGTGGTGCGGGGCTTCGCCGTCTTCTTCTGCGTGGTCTTCTCGGCCGTCGTCTTCTTCGCGGCTGCCTTCTTCGTCGTCTTCTTGGGCGCCGCCTCCTTCTTGGCGGCCGTCTTGGACGTCGTCGTCGCCTTGCGTCTTCTGGTCGGGAGGTCCGTCACCTCCGCGACCTCCTCGCCCTCCCCCCGCGCCTCCTTCGCCGCGCGCACACTGTCCTCCAGCGCCGCCATCAGGTCGAGGACGCGCCCGCCCCCGGCCTCCGCCGGCTCGCGCTCGGGGGGTGGGCCGCCCTCCGCCTTCGCCGCGATCATCTCCTCGACCGCCTCGCGGTAGTCGTCGTGCAGCGAGTCGAGGTCGACGGAGCCCAGGGTGTCCATCAGGGCGTCGGCCAGGTCGAGTTCGGCGTCGCGCACGGTGACCTCGGTCTCCGGGGCGACGCCCTCGGGTGCGCGGATCTCGTCCGGCCAGAGCAGACCGTGCATGGCGATCACGTCGCCGACCACCCGGAGCATCCCCAGCCGCTCCCGGCCCCGGAGCGCGTATTTGGCGACGGCCACCTTCTGGCTGCGTTTGAGCGCCTCGCGCAGCAGGGTGTACGGCTTGGCGGCCGGGACGCCGCTCGCGGAGAGGTAGTACGCCGCGTCCATCTGGAGCGGGTCGATCGAGGACGCCGGGACGAACGCGACGATCTCGATCGTCTTCGCCGTCGGCAGCGGCAGTCCGGCCAGGTCGTCGTCCGTGATCGGGATCATGGTGCCGGTCGCGTCCTCGTACGCCTTGCCGATGTCGGACGTCGCCACCTCCTCCTGGTCCAGCTCGCAGACCTTCCGGTAGCGGATCCGGCCGCCGTCCTCCTTGTGGATCTGGCGGAAGGAGATGGAGTGGTTCTCGGTGGCGTTGACCAGCTTGATCGGGATGCTGACCAGCCCGAAGGAGATCGCGCCGTTCCATATGGATCGCAAGGTTCCGCACCTTTCATCCAGGAAGAGAAGATAGCGAGGGTTCCTGATGAATGTATGGGATTCTCATCTTATGACGCCTGTCACCGAGGTGGAGGGGCGGCGCCTGGCGCTGAGCAATCTGGACAAGGTCCTGTACGCCGCCACCGGCACCACCAAGGGCGAGGTCCTGCACTATTACGCCCGTACGGCGGCCCCCCTGCTGGCCCATCTCAGCGACCGCCCCGTCTCCTTCCTCCGCTATCCGGACGGTCCTGACGGGCAGCTCTTCTTCACCAAGAACCCGCCGCCCGGCACCCCCTCCTGGGTGCGGGTCGCCTCCGTACCCCGCAGAACGGCCGACACCGGGAAACAGGTGGTGGTGGAGGGCCTGGCGGCGCTGATGTGGGCGGCGAACCTGGTCGTGGAGTTCCATACGCACCAGTGGCGGGCCGAGGCGCCCGAACGCGCCGACCGGCTGATGTTCGACCTCGACCCCGGGGCGCCCGCGACCTCGGTCGAGTGCTGCGCGGTGGCGCTCTGGCTGCGCGGACGGCTGCGGGACGACGGACTCGCCGCGTACGTGAAGACCTCGGGCTCGAAAGGGCTCCATGTCCTCGTACCGCTGGTACGGACGCCCTCGGCGGAGGTCTCCGCGTACGCGAAGGGCCTCGCCGTCGAGGCCGAGGCCGCGCTGCCGGGGCTGGTGGTGCACCGGATGAGGCGTTCGCTGCGGCCGGGGAAGGTCTTCGTCGACCACAGCCAGAACGCCGCCGCGAAGACGACGGCGGCGCCCTACACCCTGCGGGCGCGCCGGGAGCCGACCGTGTCCACGCCGCTGACCTGGGAAGAGGTGGAGCGGTGCACGGCCGCTTCGGAGCTGGTCTTCCGGCTGGACGACATCGCCGCCCGTCTGGAGCGGTACGGGGACCTGCTCGGGCCGCTCGCCGCCGGGGAGGGCGCCGGGGCGCTGCCGCGCGCGGTCTAGGCGCGGTGCCAGGTGTGGCGGTTTCTCGCCGTCGCGTACAGCGCCTCGATGTCCGCCGGTTTCAGTACGCCGCCGAGCGACGCCAGCGCCGGGACGTCCGTCTCGCGCAGGATCCGTACGTCCGGTGGGGCCGGCAGGGCGGCACGCGGGTGCGCCTCGACCAGGGCCAGTACGGGGCGTACGGCCGTCGCCAGCGCGAGCGACGCGCGTTCCGCGTCGCGGCGGGCCCGGCGCAGGTGCGGCAGCGGTTCGCCGCGCCCCGTGGTGACCAGGGGGTCGTCGACCCGGACGCGGCGACCGCCGGCCGCGAGGGTCCGTACGGTCAGGACGCCCGCCGGGCCGATCGCCAGGTGGTCGATACGGGCGGCGCCCGGCAGCGGGATCGAGTGGAGGACCCGCCAGCCCGCGTCCTCCAGGGCGTCGAGCGCCGCGCCGAGGATCTGCTGGGCCGCCAGTTCCGCGCGGCGGGGGTCCCGGCGGCGCCACGCCTCGGGGAGGAGCGGGAGGGCCCGTCCCGGGGCGGGTTCCTCGTGGTCCAGTACGGCGTGCAGCGCCTCGCCCGGACGGTTGGGCGCCAGGTCGTCGTCAGGGTGGAGCGAGAGCCGGTCGAGTTCGGCGGGGGTCGGTACCGGGGCCGGTCCCACGGTCACCTCGCCCGCGAGGTACGGCGCCAGCGCGGCCAGTACGTCGTCGCGGCCCGCGCCGGTGAGCAGGTTGACCCGGCCGGTGGCCTTGTCGTACCAGGCGACGGCCGTGCCGTCCCGTCTGCTGACGTACAGCCGGTCCCGGCCGCGCCGGTACCCCGGTGTGACGCGTAAGCGTGTCATGCCGCCCCCATCCCCGGCACCATGGGAACAGCCGCCGGGCCGCCCCGGCAAGAGCGCCGGACGCCCGCTGTCGGCCGGGACTGCCCGATGTCGGTGGCATACGGCACACTCTCCTCGAACGCTCTCGGCCATTCCCGGACAAGGAGTCGACGCATGATCATCTTTGGCACCAAGGGGTACCTCTATCAACTGGCGATACTGACGCTGGTCTGCGGCCACTGCGGGAACCCCTCGGCGCACACGCTCAGGAAGCGCGTCACCAAGTTCACGCTCTTCTTCGTCCCACTGTTCCCGTTCTCCACCAAGTTCGCGACACAGTGCACGTTCTGCGGCGTGGAGCAGCAGATCTCCAAGGAACAGGCCGACCAGCTCCTCGCCCAGAGCGCGGCGCACAGCGCCGGGGCCCCGCAGTACGGGCAGCCCGGCGGCGCCCCGGCGTACGGGCAGCCGCAGCAGCCCGGACCGTACGGACAGCCGGGCCAGCCGGGACCTTCCGGGCAGGGGAATCCTTATCAGCGGTGAAACAGAGCTTTCGCCCCATAAGGTGATGGAACGACTGATCGTTCCAGGAGCGCCGTGCCCCCTCGTCGCGTCACCGGAGTCACCGGAGCCACCGTCGCCGTCGCCGTCGGCCGAGCGCTGGCCGCGACCGCCGCGCTGGCCCTCACCCTCTGCGCGTGCGGTGACGAGAGCGGCCTGAGGAGCGCGGGCGCCACCCCCGCCGCCGTCGGACCCGTCACCCTCTGGCCTGGCCTGCCCTCCGTCTCCCCGCCGCCCCTCGACCTGGGGGAGAGCGACCGGCGGCGCGTCCCCGGCATCGAGGTCGCGCACGGCTCCGTCGACGCCCTGGACCCGGTCGCCGTCGTCCGCGCGGAGACCGCCGGCCGGCCCGCCGACGACCTCGGGCCCGACGGGCTCCCCCGCGCCACGTCCGCCGCGCTCGCGCACTGCGAAAGGGGCGGGCAGGGCCTCGGAGAGCCCGCCTCCTGTCCGGTCCTCCAGGCGTACCGCCGTGACCTGACCGGCGACGGCCGGAGCGAGCTGATCGTCGGCGTCCGGCTCCCCGGCCGGCAGCTGTCCGTCCGCTGCTACCTGGCCGAGAACGGCGGACTGACCCGGATCATGTCCACCTCCGGCCCGGTCACGGGCGTCGAACTGGCGGGCCACGAGCTGATCCTGCGGGTGGTCGCGGGCGATCTCCCGGGGTACGCGTACCGCACCACCTGGTCATGGGACCACCGGCAGGGGACGATGCTGCCGACCCGCGACGAGATCATCCCCGACCCGGCGGACGGCGAGGGTCGTTCCGGCCCGGCGCGCCACCCCTCCGCCGTACCGCGTGCCAGGAGTGCGCCACCCACGGCCGGTCCGGGATCCGGTGCCATGGTGACGCCGGACCCCGGCCCGGAATCCCGGCTCCCGGTGAGGCCCGCGCCCGGCCCCGGCGCCACGCCCCCGGTGACGCCCGCTCACCCGGCGGCCCCATGAGGCTCCGGCCGCCCGCCTGGACCGCCACGCTCGCCTGGAAGTCCGCCGTCTTCATCTCGGTGATGTGCTGCGCGCTCGCCGCGCTCCTCGGGGTCCTCGTCCATGTCTCCGTCACCCGCCAGACCGTCGGCTCCGCCCGCACGAAGGCGCTCTCCCGGCTGACCGACGTCGCCCGGGCCTACGAGGCGGGCCGCCCGCTCCCCCGGTTCGCCGGGGTGGACACGCCCGGTCTGCCGGAGCCGCTGCGCGCGCTCGCCGCACACGGGCGGCGCGGCACGATGGTCGCCGACTTCCGCGGCCGGCCCACCATGTGGGCCGCCGGGCCCGCCGACGGTCACGCGCTCGTCGCCCGGGTCGACTACTCCCTCAGCCGGTCCACCATCACCCACCTGGACCGGTCCATCCTCGGCTCGTCCGTGCTGGCGATCGGCGCGACGCTCCTCGTCGGCGCGTTCGCCGTCACCCGGGTGACGCGGCGGCTGCACCTCACGGCGCGGGTGGCGCGGCGGATCAGCGCCGGTGACCTGGACGCGCGCGTCAACGACGCCCGTACGCGAAGCGGCGCGCCGGCCGGCTTCCCGCGCGCCCGGGACGAGGTCGCCACGGTCTCCGGCGCGCTGGACGCCATGGCCGCCACGCTCCAGGCGAAGCTGCTGAGCGAACAGCGTTTCACCGCCGATGTGGCGCACGAGCTGCGGACGCCGCTGACCGGGCTCTCGGCCGCCGCCGAACTGCTGCCCGAGGGCCGGCCCACCGAGCTGGTGCGGGACCGGGTCCGCGCGATGCGGACGCTGACCGAGGACCTGCTGGAGATCTCGCGCCTCGACGCCCGTACGGAGACGGTCGACCTGGCGGTCCACGCGCTGGCGCCGCTGGCCGAGGGGGTGGTCCGGGCGTCGGCGCACGCCGTGCCCGGGACCACGGAGGTACGGGTCGTCGGCGACGCCTCCGTCGAGACGGACCGGCGGCGGCTGGAGCGGGTCCTCGGCAACCTCGTCGCCAACGCGCACCGGCACGGGCGCGCCCCGGTGGTACTGACCGTGGACGGCCCGGTCGTGACCGTACGCGACCATGGCGCGGGCTATCCGGCCTATCTGCTGGAGCACGGGCCGCAGCGCTTCCGTACGGAGGGCAGCGACGTCGGTCACGGCCTCGGGCTGACCATCGCCATCGGGCAGGCCGCGGTGATCGGGGCCGAGCTGGTCTTCCGTAACGCTCCGGAGGGCGGCGCGCTGGCGCGGATCGCGCTACCCGTGTACGTACCGCCGCCCGCCGCCCCTTGATCCGAGGTTTCCTGACGGTTCGTACCGTATTGCGGGCCCCGGGCGGCGGCCCTAGCGTGATCGCACGAGCACGAGCCACCTGCCGGAAACACCGGCTCCTCACCCTTCAGGCCCGATCAGGTCAGGTCAGGTCCGATCCGTTCGATCAGGTTCAAGGAGTCACATGTCCCCGCGTTCCCTCGGCCGCACCGCCGCCGCTCTCGTCGTCGCCACCGTCACCGCCGCGACCCTCGCCACCGCCGCCGTCGCACCCGCCGCCGCGCGAACGGCCGATGACGGGACGCCGGCCAACGGAACGGCGCCGCACACCGGGACGGCGGCCACCGGCGCGGCCCCCGCCGACGCATCCGCCGCCGCATCCGCCGCCGCCCCCTCCCTCGCGGTCCCCGGCCGGTACCGGGGCGAGGTCGTCGCCCGGACCGGGCTCATCCTCCGGGACAAGCCGACCCGCGCGAGCCGGGACATCGGCGAGCTGCCCTACGGCGCCATCGTGCGGATCTTCTGCAAGGTGGAGGGCGGGTCCGTGGACGGCAACGACCACTGGTACCTCCTCGCCGACGGCAGCTACGCGTGGGCGTCCGCCCGCTACATCCGCAGCCTCGACGAGATCCCGCACTGGTGCTGACGGACCGCCCCTGAAGGCGGCGTGCCCTCGCGACTCCGCATAAACGGACATAAGGCGCGCCGCCTTGCTACGTTGCGAGGCATGACCGCAACGAGGGCGGACACTCCGCCGCCCGAGCCACGTCTCCCCAAGCGCCGCGGCGTCGAACTCTCCCTCCTCCTCTGCGCCGTCCTCATCTCCGTCTTCGGCTACGTCGCCGTCGGCCTCGGCAAGGACCACGCCGTCCCCCCGGACGCGCTCGGCTACGGCGCCGGCCTCGCCGTGCTCGCGCTCCTCGCGCACCTCGCGGTCCGCCTGCGGGCCCCGTACGCGGATCCGCTGCTGCTCCCCATCGCCGTGCTGCTCAACGGGCTCGGCCTCGTCCTGATCTACCGGCTCGACCTGGAGACCCCGGACGACCGGGCCGCGCCCACCCAACTCGTCTGGTCGACGCTGGGCGTGGCGCTGTTCATCGCCGCCGTCGTGTTCCTGCGCGACCACCGGGTGCTGGCGCGGTACGCGTACCTCGCCGTCGCCACCGCGCTCTTCCTGCTGGTCGTGCCGATCGCGTTCCCCGCCGTGAACGGGGCCAAGATCTGGATCAGGTTCGGGGGATTCTCCTTCCAGCCCGGCGAGTTCGCGAAGATCCTGCTCGCCGTCTTCTTCGCCGCGTATCTCGCCGCCAACCGCAACGCCCTGACGTACACCGGCCGGAGGTTCCAGTTGCCCATGGGGCGGGTCCTCGGCCCGCTGGTGGCGATCTGGCTGCTGAGTGTCCTGGTCCTCGTCCTCGAACGGGACCTGGGCACCTCGCTGCTCTTCTTCGGGCTGTTCGTGGTGATGCTGTACGTCGCGACCGGGCGCACCGGCTGGATCGCGGCCGGGCTGCTGCTCGCCGCGGTCGGCGCCTACGCCGTCGGCTCGCTCGAACCGCACGTCCACAGCCGCGTACAGGACTGGCTCCACCCGTTCGCCTCCATCGCCGCCGGTCAGGGCCCGGGGCAGCTCGCCCAGTCGCTCTTCGCGTTCGCCGCGGGCGGGATGTTCGGTACCGGGCTCGGGCTCGGCCGGTCCATCCTGATCGGCTTCGCCGCCAAGTCGGACTTCATCCTGGCGACGGCGGGCGAGGAGCTGGGGCTGGTCGGGCTGACGGCCCTCTTCCTGCTGTACGCGCTGCTCGTGGCCCGCGGCTTCCGCACCGGACTCGGGCTGCGCGACCCGTTCGGCCGTCTGCTCGCCATCGGCCTCTCCTCGATCCTGGGCCTCCAGGTCTTCGTCATCGCGGGCGGGGTGATGGGGCTGATCCCGCTGACGGGGATGGCGATGCCGTTCCTGGCGCAGGGCGGCTCGTCGGTCGTCACCAACTGGATCATCATCGCGCTGCTGATGCGGCTCAGCGACTCGGCCCGTACCCCGGCCCCGGAGCCGGCACCGGCCCCGCCGGCACCGACTTCGGACCCGGGCCCGGACCCGGGCCCGGGTAGCCCCGTACCCCCGGACACGGCCTTCGAAGGACCGCGATGACCCGCTGCATCCGGTGGACCGCCGGCTTCTTCCTCCTCCTCCTGGCCGCGCTGCTCGTCAACGCGGCCAGGATCCAGGTCGTCGACGCCGACTCCCTCGACCACAACCCCGCCAACCGCCGTGACACCGTGGCCCGTTACTCCCAGAAGCGCGGCGACATCCTCGTCGACGGACGGACCGTCACCGGCTCCCGCGACTCGGGGCAGCACCTGCGCTACGAACGCACGTACCTCCACGGCCCGCTGTACGCGCCCGTCACCGGCTACGCCTCCCAGACGTACGGGACGACGCTCCTGGAGAACGCCGAGGACCCCGTCCTCTCCGGTACGAGCCCGATGCTCGCCCCGTTCCCCTTCTGGAACGACATCACCCGCGGCCGGCAGCCGGGCGGCGATGTCGCGACCACGGTGAAGGCGTCGACGCAGCGCGCGGCGTACGAAGGGCTCGCGGGGCGGCGGGGCGCGGTCGCGGCGGTCGAGCCGTTCAGCGGACGGATCCTGGCGCTGGTCAGCAGCCCGTCGTACGACCCGGGGGCGCTCTCCGGCACGGGGCAGGGGGTGACGGACGCGTGGACCCGGCTGACCGGCGGGAGCGCGCAGCCGATGCTCAACCGGGCCATCCGGGGGACCTATCCGCCGGGCTCCACCTTCAAGATCGTCACGGCGGCGGCAGCGCTGGACTCCGGGACGGTCACGGACCCCGACGCGCCGACCGGCATCGCGGAGCCGTACGTCCTGCCGGGCACGGGCACCACGCTCCCCAACGAGGCGGAGGGGTGCGACCGGGCGTCCCTCGCATACGCGATCCAGTGGTCCTGCAACACGGTGATGGCCGGGCTCGGGGTGCGGACCGGGCAGTCCGCAATGCTCGCCACGGCGCGGAAGTTCGGCTTCAACGACACCGGGATCAGGATCCCTTCCGGGGTCGCCGCCTCGAACTTCGACACCCCGATGAGCGAAGACCAGCTCGCGCTGTCGTCGATCGGGCAGTTCGACACCCGGGCCACGCCGCTCCAGATGGCGATGGTCGCGTCGGCGGTCGCGAACGGCGGCGACCTCAAGTACCCGTACCTGGTGGACCGGACGCTCACCTCGGACGGCGACATCGTCTCCCGTACGGGACAGCGCTCGTACGCCCGTGCGATGAACCCGCTCACGGCCCAGCGGCTGCGGACGATGATGATCGACACGGTGGAGGACGGCACGGGGTCGAACGCGGCGATCGACGGGGCGACGGTCGGCGGGAAGACGGGGACGGCGCAGCACGGCGTGGAGAACACCGGTACGCCGTACGCCTGGTTCATCGCCTGGGCGCAGTCGGGCACTTCGGGCCGGCCGGCGGTCGCCGTGGCGGTGGTCGTGGAGGACGCGGAGGCGAACCGGACGGACATCAGCGGCGGCGGCGACGCGGCGCCGATCGCACGGGCGGTGATGGAGGCGGCGCTGCGAGACTAGGGCCTCTCGTTTGGATCTTGCCGGGCTCGCGCGCCCGCGGTGACATCAGCCGCTGACGCGGCGGGCCGCGCCTCGCGGCGTTGTCGTCACTCATCCCCAAGGTCTCGGCTTCGCTCGACCAGGGGAGACCCCATCCGCTCCCGCGTCGCCTCCCTCCTCCGCCTTGCGATCCACGGCACCAGACCCCGCTCCCTGACCCGGCCAGATCCAAACGAAAGACCCCAGGCCCCGTTCTCGCGGAGACTGGAACGGGAGATGGGGGGACTCATGAGCGCGGCACTGGAGCCGGTGGAGCCCGTGGTACCGGTGGAGCCGGTGGTATCGGTGGCGGAATCGCTGGCGCGGATCGGGCGGCGCGACCCCGCGTTGCACGCCTTCCTCGACGTATGGGGCGAGGAGGCCCGGGAACGGGCCGCCCGGGTGGACCCCGAACTGCCGCTCGCGGGGACGCCGTTCGCGGTGAAGGGGCCGACCGGGATCCGGTCGTACGCGGCGGGGCGGCTGATCGCGGCGGGCGCCGTGCCGGTCGGCTCGACGGCGGTGCCGGGGCCGGGTACGTACTGGCAGACCTGGGGGCAGGGCCGGCACGGCCGTACGGTCAACCCGTACCGCGCGGACCGTACCCCCGGCGGCTCCTCGGCCGGTTCCGCCGTGGCGGTCGCGGCGGGCATGGTGCCGCTGGCGACGGGGAGCGACGGCGCCGGTTCCGTCCGGATACCGGCGGCGTGGTGCGGGGTCTTCGGGCTGAAGACGACGAACGGCCTGCTGCCCTCCCCCGACCGTACGGGGCTGGCCTCGGCGGGCCTGCTCGCGCGGACGGCGGCGCAGGCCCGGCGGTATCTGCGGTGGGTCCTGGACGACCACGCGGAGGCGGCGCCGGTCCCCTTGCCCGTGCCGGCCGTGTACGCGGCGGATCTGGGCTTCGCCGACGTGGACCCGCAGGTCGCCGCGGTGGTGCGGGCGGCCGTGGACCGGCTGGAGGCGGCGGGGGTGATACGGCTCGACCGGCGTCGGCGCCCGTTCACGCTGCTCGACCCGTGCGAGACGTGGAAGGCGATACGGGGCGGTGCGCGGCCGGACGTGCAGGGGGAACAGGCGGCAGCGGTACGGGCGGCGGAGGTGCGGGCGGAGAACGACCGGCGGCTCGACTCCCTGTTCGCCCGTACGCCGCTGCTGCTCACCCCGGCCACCCCGAACCGCCCGCACGGCCACGAGGGCCCGGGTGAGCTGTACTCCACCTCGCTGACCTGGGCGTTCAACGTGAGCGGTCATCCTGCGGCCAGCATCCCCGCGGGGTTCACGGCGGACGGCTGCCCGGTGGGGCTGCAACTGGTCACGGAGCGCGGGACGGAGGCCGTGCTCCTCGACATCGCCGTCGCGGCCGAGGCGGCACCGCTCTGCGGAGCCACGGCACCGGCTACGGCAGCGGCTCGCGCCGCTCCCGCCACGGCGCCGGCACCGAACCCGTCCCCGTACGGGCCGCGACGATGCCGCCCGTGATGGCGCAGGTCGTGTCGGTGTCGCCGAAGCCCTCCGCCGTGGACCAGAGCGCGGCCGTCAGGTCGTCGCGGTGGCGGGCCGCCGTCCAGACCGCGAAGGGGACGGTGTCGTCGGCGCGGATACGCCGGCCGCTGCCGAGGAGCTCCGCCGCCTCCCGGGGCGCGGTGGTGAAGGGCAGCTCCGCCGCGCGCGTCAGGCCGTCCCGTACCGGACCCTCCGGGGTGGCGCGGGCGACGGCCGCGACGGTGAGTTCGGACCGTACGGAAAGCGCCGCCGCGACGGCGACCGCCACCGCACCCGCGATGCCCTGCGGGTGGGCGTGGGTGACCTCGGCGGACAGGGTGGCCTGACGCGCCACCTGGGCGAGGTCGTCCGCGAACCGGGCGCCGAGCGGGGCCACCCGCATCGCCGCGCCGTTGCCGAGGCTGCCGCCGTCGAAGAGGCCGGGGGCCAGCGTGCGCCACTCCTGCGGCCGGTCGAGCAGGGCGGGCAGCAGCATGTGCATGCCGTGGCCGTAACCGCGGCCCGGGTCGACCTCGTACGTGAGGGCGAACGCCGATGCCAGCCGGTCCTGTTCGACGGCGCCGTGTTCGTCCAGGACCCGGTGGAGGGCGAGGGCCATGGCGGTGTCGTCCGTCCAGGGCCACTCCAACTCCCTCGGCGTGACGCGGGCCTTGATCTCCTCGTCCGCGCGACCGTGGTCACGGAAGAGGGGGAACCAGCGTTCGCCGAAGGCGTCGCCCAGGGCGAGCCCTTCAAGGCTGCGGCGGGCGGCTTCACGGTCAACACCTGTACGTCGGGCGGTCATACGCACCATGGTGCCGCGCGACGCCGTTCCTTCGCGCCTCTATTCATGATGGGGCCGCGGAGGCCCCGATCGCGTCGTCCCGGCGGACGATCTCATGGCCCGGGGCCCGAACTACCTTGAACCGCATGCCCACTTCCTCTTCCCCCTCGCTCCTCCACGCCCATGACCACGGCGGCGAAGGACAGCCGCTCGTCCTGCTGCACGGCGCGGGCCGCTCGCTCGCCGACTGGGACGCCGTCGCGCCGCTGCTCGTACCGCACCACCGGGTGCTCGCCGTCGACCTGCCGGGACACGGACGCTCCCCGGACGCCGGTGAACTGGGCGTCTCCCCCTGGTCGTTCACGACAGCCGCCGACGCGGTCCGGCGGACCGTGGCCGCGTACGGCCTCCTCGGCGCCCTGCCCGTGGGGCACTCCCTCGGCGGCATGATCGCCCTGCACCTCGCGGTACCGGGCGCCACTGGCGGCCCGGTCGGCGGCTCCGCTCCGGGCGCCGCTCCCGGCTCCGCTCCGGGCTCCGCTCCGGGCTCCGCTCCGGGCGCCGTGAACCTCGACGGCTTCTGGTGGAGCCGCCACGCGCGGTACCCGGGCCTCGACCCGGCGGCCGTCAGCGCCGGGCTCGAACGGATCGGCGGTCTGGTGCGGTCGGCCGCCGGCCAGATCGCGCCCGCCGGGTACGTGGAGCAACAGGTGGCGTACGCGGGGACTTTCGGCATCCCGTCCGACCGCGCCGAGACGACCGTCCGCGCCTCGGTGCGCGCACTGCCCGACGGCGGCTTCCAGACGCTGCCCCTGCGGGAGACGGCGCTGGAGACGTTCGACGCACTCGACACCCTGGACCTGTTCGCGCTGGCGCGCGGCGTCCCGTGCCCGGTGCTCTGTGTACGGGGGCGGCGCCCGCAGCCCCCGACGCCGGGGATGGAGTGGTTCGAGGAGCTGACGGCCTCCCACACGAAGGGCCTGGACGGGGACCTCGCGGCACTGGCGGAGGAGCGTACGCACCCCACCCGCGTCGAGGACATCGACGCGACGCACGCGATGCTGCTGGAGGAGCCGGAGGCCGTGGCCGCGCTGCTGCTCGCCTTCACCGGCTCCCTCTGAGGGAATGGCGCCGAGGGATCGACGCGGAGGGATTGACGCCCTTACTGACAGGTAGTCTCATAAGAGGTAACCGCCGGTAACACCGGTCGGACGTCAGCCGCGATCGTGAGGTGCAGTCCCGCCATGACACCAGCGACCCCCCTGCCCCCCACGCCACCCGCGTCACCCGCGTCCGACAGCGACCTGCGCCTCCTCCGCGACGCACTCGGCCCGCTCCGCGACCGCGAGCAGGTCGCGGAACGGCTCCTCGAAGCCTCCGCCAAGCACTCCTTCGACCCCGACAAGGAACTCGACTGGGAGGCACCGCCCGAAGACGGCAAGTGGTACTGGCCGCCGGAGCTGGTCTCCCTCTACGACACGCCCCTGTGGCACACGATGCCCGAGGAACGGCGGATGGAGCTGGCCCGGCACGAGGCCGCGTCACTCGCCTCCCTCGGCATCTGGTTCGAGATCATCCTGATGCAGCTCCTGGTCAGGCACATCTACGACAAGCCCGTGACCAGCAACCACGTCCGGTACGCGCTCACCGAGATCGCGGACGAGTGCCGGCACTCGATGATGTTCGCGAGGCTGATCCAGAAGGGCGGGGCGCCCGCCTACCCCGTACCGGGCCGGTACCACAACATGGCGCGCGTCCTGAAGACGGTCTCCACCACCCCGGGATCCTTCGCGGCCACACTCCTCGGCGAGGAAATCCTCGACTGGATGCAGCGGCTGACCTTCCCTGACGAGCGGATCCAGCCCCTCGTACGCGGGGTGACCCGCATCCACGTCATCGAGGAGGCGCGCCATGTGCGGTACGCACGGGAGGAGTTGCGCCGCCAGATGGTGACCGCGCCGCGCTGGGAGCAGGAGTTCACCCGGCTCAACTGCGGCCAGGCGGCCCGGGTCTTCTCGGTCTGCTTCGTCAACCCGCAGGTGTACGCGAACGTCGGCCTCGACCAGCGCGCGGCCGTCGCCCAGGTCAGGGCGAGCGGACACCGAAGGGAGGTCATGCAGTCGGGCGCGAAGCGACTGACGGACTTCCTGGACGACATAGGCGTCCTACGCGGCCCGGGCCGCAAGCTGTGGCAGTCGTCGGGCCTCCTGGCCTGAACCAGGAGGCGAGCAGCGCGGGGCCCAGCCGGAGGGTGGTAGCATTTCAGGACTAGTCCTGATTTCACACCACAGGGTCACCGGAGAGGAGAAGTCGTGTCCGACCGGACGGACCACGTCACCTTCCAGCATGGGCAGGAGTTCCTGAGCGCCATCTCGGAGCGCTGGAACTACCAGATCCTGCGAGAGGTGTTCTTCGGGGTGAGTCGATTCGGAGAACTCAAACGAGCGCTCGGCATTTCGGCGAACATCCTCACCGCGCGACTGACCAGCCTGACGGAGCTGGGCCTGCTCTCCAAGCACCCCTACCGGACAGACAAACCGTGGTACGAGTACCAGCTCACCGACAGCGCCCGCGAACTCGTCGTCCCCGCCATCGTGGCGATCACGCGCTGGGCCGAGGCCCACGCGACCGACGGAGACTCCACGCGTCACCCGCTGATGCACACGGCGTGCGGCAACCTGACCCATCCGTACCTCGCGTGCAGCAGCTGCCACGAGCCGGTGGAGGCCCCGACCCTGCGCCCCCTGCCCACCCAGGAGGGCAGCGTCGGCCGGACGCCCCCCACGAGCGGCTGAGGTGGCACAGAAATTTCCACAGCACGGGCGAGCCCGGCCCACAGACTCCCCGAGCACTCACTCCGAGCCGGACCAGCGAGCCCGCCACTGGTGGCAATGTGAAACTAGTAGCGTTACGCTACTAGCACTACCCGCCTTGCCGCCCCGCGCGCCACAGCCTGATCTGGAGACGATGACGATGACAAACACAGCACAAGCGGCGACCGTGCCCGAGTGGGCCCTGAAGTTCATGGACGCCATCGACACATTGGAGTTCGACGAAGGCTTCGCGCCGCTGACCGAGGACACCGACATGTTCTTCGGCACCGCCCACATCCACGGCGTCGAGGCCATCAAGGCGTTCTTCGTCAAGATCGACGAACCGCTGATCATCACCCACGAGATCATGGAATTCTGGGCCGCGGGCGACGGCGTCCGCCTGCTGCGCGGAGAGGCCACCATGGCCAAGAAAACCGAACCCGACCGCGTGGTGCGCGCCCCGTTCATGCACATCTTCTACCTCGCCGACGAGGAGACGATCCGCGTCCGCGAACTGCGCGTCACCGCAGGCCCGCTACAGACCGACGCGGTGATGTGACCCCCGCACAGGGACGTGCGCACCCGGAGTCCCGCCTCGATGCGCCGGCCGTACACACCAACGGATCGTGAGGCCTCCAGCCCCCAAACGGCTCGGGCGAATTGGGGCATACCCCGCGTCTTGCGGGCGGGGAGACCCCTGATCAGCATCCGGCACCGCCCCTCGCCCCCCTTACCCACCACCGCCCCCGTCCACGGCGAGTGACCAGCGGGGCATGGGGCCCGACCACTCCCGGTCGACGGACGCTCGACGAGAGCCCAGCTACCCCACACCACGACCGCGCGCCCCGCAGGGCCAACCGGCCCGGCGGCCTGGAACCGACCGGAAGCACAAGGGAGTCCCCCAGGGAACCCCTCCCCCGGCCGCCCCTCCCACCGCCTGTTCCAGCGGCGCAGGGGTGGGTGTCCAGGGTGGAGCGGAGCGGAATCGGCGAAGCCGACGCGACGCAGGAGCGCCCTTGACGCACACCCTGGAGCCGCGACCATCGGATCAGGGAGGGGCGGCCCCGCGGCGCGCAGCCGATCCGGACCCCACCCCGACCGGCTCCCGAACCCCCGCCACACCCCGTCCGACCGGGGCCCGAACCGCCTCCGGCCCCTCACTCAGGCCGCCGGGGCGCCCACCTCCGGCCCGAGCCACACCACCCGGGACGCGCACCCGTCCCCCCGCCCGAAGTATCGGGCCACATTCTCCGGCGCGGCAAGCCGCAACTGCCCACCACCGCCCACCCGCGTGACCTCGGCCCCGCCACCCTCGTGCGCCAACCCCCAGGCGACGACGGCGGCGTCCCGGTCCCACTCGCCCTCCCCGTCCCGGTACTCCACCACCACGGCGAAGAGCCGGGGCGCGGTGTCGCGCACGAGTGCGTACAACTCCTGCTCGTAATCGAACGAGTTCAGGGCGGAGTCCTGCGGCGATACGGTCATGACGATCCCCTTCGGTAGACACACCCTGCCGCCCCACCGAGACGCGGCAGGGCATGGCGGAGTGAAGGCGCCTTGAGGCGTGGCCACTTGCTGTGGCGTGCTTCACGCCGTACGCCCGAGGGATAGGATGCATGCCGTCATTCCAACGGGATACACCCGAATGAGAAAGGGAACCCATGCCACGGAAGAGCGTCCCGCCAACGATTCGCCAACGACGTCTCGGCGCTGAACTGCGCAGACTCCGCGAGTCGGTGGACCTGTCCGCGACTCAGGCCGGCGCACTCCACGGCACGTCCCAGCCACGCGTCAGCAGCGTCGAGGCCGGCACTTACGCAGTGGGCGCGGATCGGGTCCGGGCAATGGCCCGTAGCTATAGCTGTACCGACGAGGCGTACATCAAGGCGCTGACCGAGATGACCGGCGGCAGGACACGCGGCTGGTGGGACGAGTACCGAACTCTGCTTCCGCCCGACGCCATCGACCTGGCCGAACTCGAACACCACACCACGTCGATGCGGACCTCATCCGTGGGCCACTTGCCCGGGCTGCTCCAGACCAGAGCCCATGCCCACGCCGTCATCAACGATGTCGTGCCGCCGTACGCACCCCACGAGGTGGAACACCGGGTCTCGTTCCGGATCAAGCGGCAGGTCGCACTGTACGAAGAGAATCCGAAACCCGTGACGGCAATGCTCCACGAAGCCGCTCTGCGCATGGGGTTCGGCGGCCCCGACGTGGCCCGCGCACAGCTCAAGCACCTTCTCGAAGTAAGCGAACTGGACCACGTCACCATCCTGGTCATGCCCTTCGGCGCCGGCACCTTCCCGAGCGCCGGAACCGGCATCTACTACATGACCGGATCGGTCCCGGCCCTGGACACGGTTCAGCTCGACGCCGACCACGGAGCCGTGTTCCTCGATGCACAGCCTCAGCTGGCGAGATACCGAGCCATTCTGGACCGCATTGCGAGTTGTACCCTCGACCCAACAGACTCCAGGGACCTGATCAGCCGCATCGCAGCAGAGCTGTAAGAAAGGGAAGGCACATGTCCGCCCTCCACTGGCAGAAATCCTCGTACAGCGGATCGGCGAACGGCTGCGTCCACCTGGCCGCCGCCCCCGACGGCACAGTCAAGCTCGTAGAGAGCGACGACCCCGACGTCATCGTCAGCACCACCCCCGAAAAGCTCCACGCCTTCATGCGCGGCGTCAAAGCCGGAGACTTCGACCACTTCGTCTGAGACTGGGACCCGTGAGAAGCGAAAACACCCCCTTCACCGGTGGCCCCCTCGACGGGCGCGTCCTGCCCGTGCTGACCGGCCCGACCGGGAATCCCCCGAAGTGGTACGAGGTCCCCGTACCCGCCGCCGACGGCGGCGCGCCCACCGTGTACGCGTACCTGCGCGAGCCCGCCGGGTACACCAAACGGCTCGGGATCCAGCGCGGCTGGAAGTACGTGTACGTCCCCGAGGGACGCGGCGAACGGGGCCCGAGGTGGCCGTGGTCGAAGCCGGGAGGCTCTACGCCACCGCAGTGAGATCCCCCGGCCCACTGAACGTCCTGTTCCGCGTTGTCACCGGGGGCGTGAACCGAGCGCCGGGTGGGATCAGGTCGTACCGGTGTCGACCCGGTACACGATCTTCCCGTCGAACTCCGCGAACCCGAGGGACTGGTAGAAAGCCCGCGCACCAGGATTGGCGCGATCCGTCATCCACTCGACGCGGCTGCACCCGGGACGCGCGGCGGCGACGGCCCGGAGTTCGTCCATGACACGGGCGCCGACGCCCTGTCGGCGGAGGGAGTCGCGGACGTAGAGCTCCTTGAGGAAGAGGGAGTGTGTGGAACCGGCACTGGGCCAGAGGAACGAGTAGGAGGCGAGGCCGGCGATGTCACCGGCCTCGTCCTCGACCAGGAGCGCCGACGCCAGCGGCGGGGAGCCGAAGAGGGCCTCCTCCACCTGGGCCCGGCGTTCCTCGAACGGCTGGATCTCCGTCGACCCGTAGAACCGCTCGATCTCCTCGATCAGCTCGGCCACGGCCGTGATGTCCCGCTTGTCGGCGGGCCTGATGGTCACGCTCATCGGCATCTCCCGTTTCCCTCAACCGTCTCGGTCACTTGGCCCGCTCGCTCCCCCACGCGTTCCCGTCGTCGAGTACGACTTGGCTACGGAGGCGGTACGGCCGACGTGTAGATGTCGTCCCATCCGCTGCGTCGCAGGGAGCTCTGGACGTGCCGGATCAGGTACTCCAGGTCAGCACAGTAGACGGAGGGGTTCACGTAGGCACGGTCGGAGCTGAAGCGATGGGGGAGATAGCCGCCACCACAGACGTCCACCAGCGGACAGCGGCGGCACTGTTCGGCGAGCGCAGCCCTGCCGTACTGCCGATGCATGAGCTTCGGATGGCGAAGGGCCTCGTCGAAGGACTGGTGGAAGACGTCGAGCCCGAGCCAGGAGGCACCCTTCTCGACGGACCGCAGGGTGTCCACGCCCTCGATGGTGCCGTCGGACTCGACGACGACGCTCGTCGGCGGGGCCAGGCCGAGCGTCTCCACCGAGCCACGCACGCCGGAACTGAGCGCCACGATGTCCTCCAGCATCCGGACGCTGTGCCGGTACTCGGGACGGGCGAGCCAGGCGTCGTAGACCCTGCTCATCCACACGCCGTACTCCGGCACGCTCGGGTCGTAGCGGTGCGGCGGGTCGTCATGGGTCCCGTGCGGGAGCCCGAAGTCGATCACCGGCGGGTCGAAGGAGGCCAGGTAGTCGTGGACCTCCACCGGGTCGTTGGCCAGGTCGACGACGGCGAGCAGTCCCGCGAACAGGTGCGGCCGGGACCGCAGGAGTGCGATGCCGCGCAGGGTGGCGGCGGCACTCGAACGCCCGGCGTGGGTCAGCCGGTGCAGGTCATTCGCGCCGGTCGGCCCGTCGAGACTGACGCCCACGGCCACCTCGTACCGCGCGAAGAGGTCCAGCCATGGTTCGGAGAGGAGCGTGGCGTTGGTCTGGAGCTCGAAGTGGATCTCCGTACCGTCCGGAATCCCGTCCCGGACGGCGTCCAGCAGACCGGCCATGTGCCGGACACCGGTGAGCAGCGGCTCACCGCCGTGCAGGACGACATGGACGGCGGGCAGACCGTGCGCCGTGACATGAGCGCCGATCCGGCGGGCCGCCGCTCGGGCCGTGTCCAGTTTCATCCGCGCCGGCAGGTGCCGCGCCGACTGGTCCTTGGAGTTGAAGACGAAGCAGTAGTCGCAGTCGATGTTGCACCGGTTGGCGACTTTGAGGATGAACGTCCGGAAAGGGGCGACGCCTTCGCGCGGTCTCATCGAGCGAGAGCGCTCAGAGAGGCCAGGGCCAGATGAGCGAGGCAGCGTGGGCGCCGTCACCGACACGGTTCGCGGCGGTGCGTTCGGCGGTCTGCCGCTGCCGTACGCGGGCGGCGACGCGTTCCAGGACCACCATGTCCTGCTCGGACTCCTCCCCGGTGCCAGCCGGGGCCTGCGGTGCGGGGTCGGATGTGCGTGACGGCATTCAACGCTCCTCGTGATGTGTGACGGACGTACCCGGGGGCCGACACCGGCGCCGTCACGGCACGGTGGCTGTCTCAGCGACAGGTCAGCTCGCAACGTAGCAGCTTCGCCACTCACCGCGACATATCCGATCCGGCCATGAGCCCCACGCATTCCGTCTACAACGCCAAGAGCCGCTCGATGTCGTCGGCCGTCGCGCACACACCCAACCTCCGGTACACAGAGGCCGCCTCGCGCAACGACCCTGCCGCCTGGGCCGGATCGCCGGTCCCCCTGTCGCAGCGGCCGATGCCCTCCAGCGCCCGGGCCTCCTCCAACGGACAGCGGATGTCCCGGGCAAGCCCCAGCGCCTGCTCGAACCGCTCACGCCCCGCGATCGGATCACCGGACGCGCGCAGTAATGCTCCCCAGTGGTTCAGAACCTCGGACTCGCCGCAGCGGTCGCCCAGTTCACGCAGGATCTCCAGACTCTGCCGGAACACCTCGACAGCACTGCTCCGTTCGCCGACGAGACGGCGGGCAACGCCCAGTTCGCTCAGCGCGACGGCTTCGCCTCCACGACTGCCGAGATCGCGATACTCCTCCAGAGCCTCCTCCAGTACACGGACAGCCGCCCGAGCGTCCCCGGACAGACGGTCCAGCACCCCGAGGTGGCGCATGCTGTTCACGCGGCCGAAACGGTCGCCGAGATCGCTGTAGTGCTCCAGTGCCTGAGCATGGACCTCACGGGCACCTTCGAGATCACCGGTGAGTCTCCGCACCACGCCCAACTCGTTGAGTGCGTAGGCCTGATGGACCCGGTCGTCCAACTCCTGGTAGATGTCGAACGCTTCGCGCTGTCGCCGAGCGGCCAGGCCGTACTCGCCCATGAGGCAGTGCACGATGCCGAGGTCCCGCAGGGAGTTGGCCTCACCGTACCGGTCGCCGAGCTCACGGTAGATGGTCAGCGCTTCGGACTGTGCCTCGACGGACGCGTCGAACCGGCTCGTCTGCCGACGCACCATGCCGAGGTCCGCGAGGGAGTTGGCCTGCCCGTGCCGGTCTCCGAGCCCACGGTAGAGGGCAAGAGCCTCAGTCTGGGCCCGGGCCGCGGCGTCGTTGTCCGCGGTCAGATAGCGGACGATGCCCACCTGGTTGAGGGCGCCCGCCTTGCCACCCGGGTCGCCGGCGGCTTCGTACCGCTCAACCGCCTCGTTCAAGGCTTCGGTCGCCTCGGGGTAGGCGGCCATAAAGCGCCGTACGACGCCGAGTTCGGTCAGCGCGCCGGCCAGCGCCCGCTGATCGCCGGTATGCCGAGCGGCGTCGGCGGCGGTCCGGTGGAGCCCGACGGCCTGGTCCCAGGGCCCGGCCTGCCGCAGGAAGGGAGCCATCGCCGCGGCAAGGCGAATGACGAGGTCATGCAGGGCAAGCCCGTTCGCTTCCCGGATACAGCTCAACACGTTGGGCCGTTCGTTCTCCAGCCAGCTCAGAGCTGCCGTTCGCGACTCCATGGCTGGCGCCTCCACCTGCGCTGTGCCGTCCGGCGGAGGCGGCACACCCGCGCCGTCACGGACGATGTGCCCGTTCGCGACGGCGAGAGCGACCAGGTAGTAGGTGCACACGCGCTGAACGGCCTGTACGTGGTCCAAGCTGTCCCCTTCGTCAGCGAGACCGCGGGCGTAGTCGCGTAAGAGATCGTGAAACCGGTAGCGGCCCCCCGGGTATTCATCGATCAGGTGGGCGTCGTAGAGCGCGTCGAGCCGCTGACGGGCCACCGCCGTCGAGACCGCGTCCAGCACGGCCCCGACATACACATCAAGGTCCGTTCCCGGGTGGAACCCAAGGCTCCGGAAGAATCGCCGGCGCTCAGGAGCAAGGTCCCGGTAGGAGAGTTCGAACGTCGCGGCGACCGCACGCTCACCGGCCCGCAGCTCTCCCAGTCGGTCGCGGGCCGCCACCAGGCGCTCGCACAGGTCCTCGGCGCTCCAGGACGGATGATGCCGCAGCCGTGCCGCGAGCAACGAAACCCCCAGCGGCAGGTACCCGCACAGTCGGACCAGTTCCCCGAGCACATCCTGGTCGAGCCGGTCCGCCGACCGGCCACTGAGCCGTATGAACAGGTCGACCGCGTGATCCGGCGGCAGCGCCTCCACGGGCATCACCACTTCTTCATGCACCGCCAGCCGCTTGCGACTGGTCACGAGCACAAGACAGTCGCTCCCACCAGGAAGCAGAGGCTCGAACTGCCGGTAACTGGCCGCGTTGTCGAGGATGAGGAGCACTTTCCTGCCCGCGAGCCGGCTCCGCCACATGACAGCCCGCGCCTCCGCGACCGCGCCCGTGTCGTCGCCGACGGGGATCTGCTGCGCGGGAACGCCGGCGGCTGTGAGGAGCGACGCCAGCGCCTCGGTCGCCTGCACCGGGCTACGACCTGTCGTATGCCCATTCAGGTTCACGAAGAGCTGCCCGTCGGGGA
The DNA here is from genome assembly GCF_042756365.1 of Streptomyces sp. NPDC059092. Lineage (NCBI taxonomy): Bacteria > Bacillati > Actinomycetota > Actinomycetes > Kitasatosporales > Streptomycetaceae > Streptomyces > Streptomyces sp. NPDC059092. The sequence goes on along the minus strand of NZ_JBHZEJ010000048.1, from coordinate 37,466 downwards.
ACCGCTCGGAGAGCACGTGGCCCGCGTGTACGGCGAAGGTCGTCTTCCCGACGCCGGGCATCCCGTCGATCACGTGGACGGGCAGGGCTTCCTGATTCTCTTGGGAGGCACGCACCGAACTCACCAACGACTCCAGTTCGGCGGACCGGTCCGTGAACTCTGTGGCGTCGCGCGGCAGCGAACGGAGCACCAGTGCGGCGCCGGGTGGCCCCGCCCCGTCGTCCGGGCGCACCGTCGGGTCCGGATCCCGGCCCGTCGCAGGACTGTCGTCCAACGCGGCAAGTATCGCCGTCAGCCCGGCCGTGACCACCCCGAGCACGACGAACGACAACCAGGGGCGCGCCTGCAGCCAGCCCAGCCAGGAAGGCCAGTGGGACTGCGACGAAGCGGAGTTCGTGACCAGACCCACAAGCATCGTGGTCGCCGCCCCGCAACCAGCAACGACGGGGATCACTGCCCCACGCCGTATCCTCATGCGCGTCCCTTCAGCCGGACCACAGCACGCAGATCCGCTTTTGGCACGCAGGCCACCCCCGAAATCGGCTTCCACCACAACTTCTCAAGCGGACCAGCCTTCATGAAACTGGTCAAGGTCGTCTCCGGGCGATTCGAACGTCATTCCTCAACGCACCCATGAGGATTTTTTGCGCAACAGCGCTCTCGATCGACGAGAAAACCGTGCTGGGCACCCGCTCGCGCGGGCGTCACGGCTCCTTCCGCACCGCTCAGCACGGAGCGGCAGCACACGGACCGCCCACTGTCGGTGACGGCGCCCCGCAGGGGTGATGTCGTTGCGCCAGGTCGCCTATTAGTGGGCTCTTCGAATCATCTGACGCCTTGTCATCTTCTAGTACTGGACTCCTCGTCCAGCGACCAGAGGTGATGGCGTGTCAGGAAAACTGCTGCGATCCGTCTGTACGGCCGCACTGGCCACCGTGACCGTCCTGACCGCGGTGGCCCCCACGTACGCCACGCCGGAGCCCCCACCCGTGGTGGCGCCCGTGGCCGCGCCCACGCCCGCGCCCACGCCCGCGCCCTCGCCCGCGCCCCTGCCCTCTCCCGTACCGTCGGCATCCAGCGCTTCGACCACAGCCTCGGGCGCCCTCGGTGCGCCTCCCACCACCGTGTCCGGGCTGCTCGGGCGGCTCCAGCTTCTCTACCGGCAGACCGAGCAGGCGACCGAGGCGTACAACGCCACCGAGGTCGAGCTGATCCGGCAGCGCGTGGAGGCCAGGAAGCTGGCCGCCGATCTGGCGCGTACCAGGACCGCGCTGGAGCGGAGCCGGGGGGACGCGGGGCGGTTGGCGCGTCAGCAGTATCAGGGGCAGTCCGACCTCTCCGACTATCTGCGGCTGCTCCTCTCCCCCGACGCGGGGCACATCCTGGACGACGGCCATCTGCTGGAGCGGGTGGCGCGCTCCCGGGCCCGTACGATGCGGGGGCTGACGACCGGCGAGCAGCGCGCCGACGCGCTCGCGAGCGCGTCCCGTACGGCCCTCGACCGCCAGCAGCAGCTCGTGGCGCGGCAGAAGACGCAGCGCGACACGGTCGGTTCCCGGCTCCGGCAGGTCGAGAGGCTGCTCGCCTCCCTCAGCGGTACGGAGATCGCCTCGATCGCCGCGCTGGAGAAGTCAGGTACGGAGCGGGCCCAGCGCGAACTGATCGGCTCCGGCGCCCTCGGGGACACCGTCGGCGCGGCAGGAGCCGCTGGGGTCCCGGGGGCCCCCGGGGCCCCGGCGGCATCGAGCGGGACGCCGTCCGCGGCGGGCGGCCGGGCGGTGGAGTTCGCCGCCGCGCAGATCGGCAAGCCGTACGAGTGGGGCGCGGAGGGGCCCGGTACGTACGACTGCTCGGGGCTCACCTCGCAGGCCTGGGCGCACGCCGGGCTCGCCATCCCCCGTACCAGCCAGGAGCAGTGGCGCGACCTCCCCCGGATCCCGCTGCGCGAGCTGCGCCCCGGCGACCTGGTGGTCTACTTCCCGGAGGCCACGCATGTCGCGATCTACCTGGGCGACGGCATGGTGATCCAGGCACCGCGCCCCGGGGCCCACGTCAAGGTCTCCCCCATCGCCGCGAACCCCCTGCTGGGCGCCGTACGCCCCGATCCGGGCGGCGCCGCCCTGGCTCCGGGCGCGTACGTCCCGCCGCTCCTGCCGGAGGGCGCGACGGAGGGGTCCGACACCGGGTTCGGGGAGAGCTGAGGGCCGGCCCCGCTCGACGAGGCGGTCGAGTTCCGTGGGCGGCGGGTCGGCCATGTCCCCGCACCGTTCCGCGAGCCGGGCGAGGCCCATCTCGTACGTCATGTCCGCTCCCAGGGGTGCCCTGGGGCGGACCGGGGCGCCGTCAGGCGCCGGCCGCCGCCTCGGCCAGGTAGGCGGCCGACTTCTGCGGGTCGTAGAAGAAGTGCTCGAAGTCCGACGGGTCGTCGAAGCCGTTCGCCAGCCGGTCCGCGACCGGCTGGAGTCGTTGCGCCGCGCCGATCAGGCCGAGGACGTGGTCCGGCGGGGGGTTCAGCATCGCGTTGGTCCAGCGGGTGGCGTGGCGCGCCTGCTCCCAGTGGCGGTCGAACGCCGCGCGCATCCACGCCTCGTCGAACGGCCGGTCGCCGTGTTCCACGATGGAGTCGAGGTACGAGGCGGCGCACTTGGCGGCCGCGTTGGCGCCCTGCGCGGTGATCGGGTCGTTGGCGACGGCCACGTCCGCGACCCCGAGGACGAGCCCGCCGCCCGGCAGCCGGCCGACGGGGTCGCGTACGGTCGGCGCGTACCGGCCCGCGAGGGTGCCGCCGGCGTCCGTCAGCTCGGCCTTCGTGGCGCGCGCGTACTCCCAGGGGGTGAAGCGCTTCATCAGCTCCAGGGTGAGGGAGAGGTGTTCGACCGGGTCCTTGACGCCCCGGAAGACGTCGAGCGGTCCGCCGGGGATCCCCTCCCAGAGGAGGATGTCGGCGCGGCCCGAGGTGGTGAGGGTCGGCATGACGAAGAGTTCACCGACGCCCGGCACCAGGTCGCAGTGGAGCGCGTCGGACCCGGGGTGTCCGGGGCGCGGCTCCAGCCCGTGGACGTAACTGACCGCCAGCGCGCGCTGCGGCGCGTCGTACGGGGAGCGGGCGGTGTCGCGGCCGAACATGCGGACCAGCTCGCCCTTGCCCGCCGAGACCAGGACCAGGTCGTACGTACGGGAGAAGTGGTCCAGGTCGGAGACCGCCGCCCCGTGGATCACCAACTGGCCGCCGCGCCCCGCGAAGGTGTCGAGCCAGCCGGCCATCTTGACCCGCTGGTCGACGGATTGGGCGTACCCGCGCAGCGTGCCGACCCAGTCGACGGTACGTGAGGCGTCCGGGCCGGCGACGGAGACGCCGACGCCTTCCATGCGCGGCGCGTGCGACTCCCAGAAGTTGAGCTGGAGGTCGCGTTCGTGCTGGAGCGCGGTGTCGAACATGACCTGCGTGGACAGGACCCGGCCGGACCGTATCTCGTCCGCCGTGCGGTTGGACATCAGAGTGACCTCGTACCCCCTCGACTGGAGGCCGAGGGCGAGCTGGAGCCCGGACTGGCCGGCTCCGACGATGAGGATCTTCCGCATGGGCGGCTCTGTCTCCGTTGCGTGGGTGGTGCGGCGGCGTGCGGCGTACGGGCTCGTGGTGCGGCCCGGGACGCGCCGACGGCGCCGACCGGCCCCCTACTCGGGAGAGAACTGCAGCGCGTGGCGCACCAGCGCGAGCAGCGCGTCGACGGCCGTGTTCCGATCCCGCGCGTCCATGATCAGTACAGGGATGCTCGACGGAATCGTCAAGGCGTCGCGCACATCGTCCGGTTGGAACGCGTCGGTGCCTTCGAAGCGGTTGACGGCCACGACGTACGGGAGTCCGCAGCTCTCGAAGTAGTCCAGCGCCGGGAAGCAGTCGGGGAGGCGGCGGGTGTCCGCGAGCACGATGGCGCCGATCGCGCCGCGCACCAGGTCGTCCCACATGAACCAGAAGCGCTCCTGGCCCGGTGTGCCGAAGAGGTACAGGACGAGGTCGTCGTCGAGGGTGATGCGCCCGTAGTCCATCGCGACGGTGGTGGTGAGCTTGTCGGGTGTCGCGCTGAGGTCGTCGATCTCCGCGCTGGCCTCGGTCATCAGCGCTTCGGTCTGGAGCGGGGGGATCTCGGAGACCGCGCCGACGAAGGTCGTCTTGCCGACGCCGAACCCGCCCGCGATCACGATCTTGGTGGAGATCGGGGCGCGGGTACGGTCCTTCTGCCAGGCCTGGAGCTTCTCCTCGGGCTCGGGCTCGGGCTTCGGCTCGGGCTCCGGCCCGGATTTCGATTCGGGCTCCAGCTCCCGTACGGGATCGGGCCCGGTTTCCCGTACGGGTGCCGGTGCGGCCTCCCGTACGGAAGCACGCCCGGAGGCGGCGGTGACGTCCGATACTTCGGTGACGTCAGAGACGGCGGAGTCCACTCAGCACCCTTTCCAGCAACGCGTGGTCCGGCTGACCGGTGTCGTGACCGGTTCCGTACACACGGATCTTTCCCTGATCGGCCAGGTCGCTGAGGAGCACCCGGACCACGCCCAGCGGCATCTTGAGCAACGCCGAGACCTCGGCGACGGTACGCATCCGCCGGCACAGCTCGATGATGGCGAGCATCTCCGGCATGATGCTGGACGGGCCCCCGCCGTCCGTCAGTTCCTTGAGCACCTCGCCCGGTTCGAGCGCGGCGACGAACGTCTCCACCTGCAGGACGTGCCCGGACTCGGTCCGTCCGCCGGTCAGCGAGTACGGGCGTACGCGGGCGGTCCTGTCGTCCGCCCCGCGCACGGGCAGCCGGTGCGCGGCACCGGCGGCCGGGCTCACCCGGCTCCCTCCACCGAGGCCCGCAATTCGTTCCGCAGCTCCGGGGTGAGCTTGTGTCCGGCCCGGCCGACGAAGAGCGCCATGTGGTAGGCGACGACGCTCATGTCGCAGTCCGGGGTGGCGTGCACGCCGAGGAGTGAGCCGTCGCTGATCGCCATGACGAAGACGCTGCCCTCCTCCATGGCGACCATGGTCTGCTTGACCCCGCCGCCGTCCATCAGCTTCGCGGCGCCGAGGGTGAGGCTGCCGATGCCCGAGACGATGGTGGCGAGGTCGGCGCTGGAGCCGCGCGGGCCCTGCTTGCGTTCGGCGGTGGCCGTGGCCGCCTCGGCGGTTCTGCCGGGGTCGGAGGAGAGCAGCAGCAGCCCGTCGGACGAGACGACGGCGACCGCGTGGACGCCCGGTACCTCCTCGACGAGGTTGCTCAAGAGCCAGTGCAGATTACGCGCCTCGTTGCTCAGCCCGAATGTGCCTGTGTCTGTGCCTGCGCCGGTCGCAGTCAACTGCGTGCCTCCTTGACTGTCTCCCCCGTCGTCTCTCCGGTGTCCAGCTCTGGGGTCCGCTCCGAGGGTGGGGTCTGCTCCGTCGGTTCCGCTCCGGCGTCCCGTTCCGCCTCGGCGCCCGGTTCCGTTCCGGCGCCCGGTTGCGCCGCGGCGCCCGGTTCCGCCTCCGCGCCCAGCTCCGCCTCGACATCGCGGCGGCCCTCGATCACCCCTTGCTGGAAGCCGCCGAGCCGGCGCCGCAGGGCTTCCGCGTCGACGCTGCCGGTGCGGCCGGCGGGGGCCGCGGGGGCGGTGGGCTTGAGGACGCGGGGGGTGCGCTTGGGGAGCCCCTTGTCGGTGAGCGGGTCGGCGTCACCCCCGGCGGCGGCGCCGGACGTGCCGAGGGTGCCGGGCGTGCCGGAGGTGCCGGGCGCGCCAGGGATGCCGGGCGTGCCGGGGGTGTCCGTGGTCCCGACGGTGTCTGTGGTGCCGGCGGCCGTGCGGGGCTCGCCGGCCGTGCGGGCGGGCTGCGCGGGCTGCTGGGGCAGCCGCATCTGGAAGGTGTCCTGGTCGGCGCCCGTGGTCCGCGGTGCGCCGTCGGGGACGCGTTCGTGGCGGTCGGGGCCGATGCCGTACGGGGCGGCGGCGTCAGCGGGCTCCGCCACCGGCGCCTGGGCCGCGGCCCGCTCGGCCTCGGCGCGCTTCGCCGCCTCCGCCCGGCGGATCGCCGCCTCGGCCGCGACCACCAGCGGATCGCGCTCCCCGTCCTTGTCCCGGCCCGTACGGGTCGGCAGGGCGGGGGCGTCCGCCCCGGCCCACGCCGCCTCCGCCGGTACGGCGGCGGGCTCGGCCACGGGCTGGACGGTGACGTCCGGTACGGCGGCGGGCTCCACGGCCGGGAGCAGCGATGCGGGCAGCACGACGATCGCCGCGACGCCGCCCTCCTGATGCTCCCTCAGCTCGACCTGTACGCCGTGGCGCGCCGCGAGCAGCGCGGCGACGCGCAGACCGAGGCCCTCGCCCTCGGCGCCACCGCCGCGCGCGGCGCGGGGCGGCTGCCCGGGGTTCTCCGGGTCGGCGAGGCGTGCGTTCAGTTCGGCGAGCCGGTCCACGGACATCCCGATGCCCTGGTCCTGTACGGAGACCATCACCTCGCCGCTCTCCAGCATCCAGCCGGAGAGCCGCACCTCGGTCTCGGGCGGCGCGAACGACGCGGCGTTCTCCAGCAGTTCCGCGACGAGATGGCTCAGGTCGTCCGCGGCGAAGCCGGCCACCTGGGTGTGCGAGGGCAGCTCCTGGATGATGACGCGCTCGTACCGCTCGATCTCGCTGACCGCCGCGCGCAGCACGTCCACGAGCGGGACGGGGCCGGTGGGGCCGTGGACGTGGTCGTGGCCGGCGAGCACGAGCAGGTTCTCGCTGTGGCGGCGCATGACGGTCGCCATGTGGTCGAGCTTGAAGAGGGTGGCGAGACGCTCCGGGTCCTGCTCGCTGTCCTCCAGGCCCTCGATGACGCCTAGCTGCCGCTCGACCAGGCCGAGCGTGCGCAGCGAGAGGTTGACGAAGGTGTGGTGGACGGTGTGGCGCAGCTGCTGGAGCTGGGCGGCGAGTTCGGCCGTACGGTCCTGGAGTTCGGCGCGCTGCTCGGCGACCTTCTCGCGGGCGCCGAGCAGGTCGCTGCGGTCGCTGTCGAGCCGGTCGGCGCGGCCCGAGAGGTCGAGCAGCTTGCCGTGCAGGGCGTTGACGGACCGTACGACCTGCGCGAACTCGTCGTTGCGGCCGGTGAAGCGGATCGGTTCCTCGGTGGCGGGCGCGGAGGAGAGCCGGGCGGCGCCGAGGCGTACGACCGCGAGCGGCCTGGTGAGCGTACGGGCGACGGCGGTGGAGACGCCGACCGCGATGATCAGGCAGCCGCCGAGGAGGGCGAGCTGGAGTTCGAGGCCGGTGACGTCGTCGTCGCGGAGTTGTTCCAGGCGCTCTATCTGGCCGGCGACGAGGCCCGACTCGACGCCGCGCATCTGGTCGATCCTGGCGGAGAGCGCGGATTCGACCTTGTCCTGGTCGGCCTCGCGGTCGGCCTCGGAGAGTTCGGGCCGGTCGGTGAGGCGGGTCAGGTAGCTCTCGGCCGTCTTGACGTCGGGTCCGGTGACGGTGGAGGTGAGGGATTCGCGGGCGGCGGTGTCGGCGCTCTGGTCGAAGTCGGCCAGCGCGCCGAGTTCGCGGACGCGTGACTTCTGGGCGTCGGCGCTGAGGTCCTCGCGTACCTGGTCGTTCTTCTTGTTGTTCGCGTCGCCCGAGGACTCGACGGGCAGCCCGGTGATCGGGTCGTACTGCGGGGCGGTGGTGGTGGGTCTCGGCACGGCGAGCGCGGCCAGCAGCAGTCCGCGGGTGGCGGATGCCTGCTCGACGGCGCGGCCGAGGGCGGCGGGGGCGCGGGTGCCGTCGGCGGCCTCGGGCGGGGTGTTCTCGGCCAGTTCGTCGGCGAGGGCCTGGAGTTTGGCGATGACCTCGGAGTAGGCGCGGTAGGCCTCCATCGCCGAGCCCTTGCCGGTGAGGGCGGCGCGGCGGATGGAGGGAACGGTGGAGAGGTCGCGCAGCAGGCCGGGGGAGGCCGAGGCGGCGGCGTGGATCTCGTCGATCTGGCGGTCGACGCGGGCGCTGCGCGTCTCGGAGATCGTGTACTTGGCCTTCTCCTCGTCCGTACCGCCCGGCTGCGCGTCGCGGCCGGCGGCGATGTAGACGATGACCTCGTCGCGTTCGTCCGCGAGGGAGTGGCCGAGGGTGACGGCCTGCTGGTTCAGTTCCGCGAGGGTGACCAGGTTCTGGGCGTCCTTGAGGTCGGCGGACGCGCTCAGTACGGCGGGGGTGCCGGCCACGACGACCGTGATGCCCACGAAGGCGACCCCGGCGACCAGCCGGTTGCGTACCCGCACTCGGCGTCCTTCCGGAGGTTTCACGGCCTCTGCCTCCGCTGTGGTGGCCGCTGTGGTGGCCTCACCGGCCGTGCCGGTACCGGTAGGGGTCACAGCGCGGGTGGCCGTGCCGGTGGCCGTGACACTGTTGCCCCGAGGCCGCTTCTTCTGCACCGGTGCTCGCATTCTTGACTCGTCCGCCCATGAAGCAGAGGTGACGGCCGGTCCGGTCCGACAACGCGGTAACCCCTGCCCCCACCCCTGGTTTGGCTTTCGGCTGCCGACCATTCCAGCGCTCCGGGGAGGAAGGCGCGCATCGGCCGCTCCGCCACCTGGACGAGTGAACATCACGACGAGTTGGCGAACAACTCTTCCCCGTCGGGCGGCTGCTGGAACACGGCGTGCCAGGTGGACCTTCCGGGCGGCCTTTGGGAAGATGCCCGCCCGCAGCTCGCCGGGGCCGCCCGTACCGGCGGACCGGCCGGCCCGAGGCGCTCCTCCGGCGCTCCCCCGCGCGCTCATTCTGACTGAATCACAGCGGTTGACCTGGCGTGACGGGGAGATCGACATGACGTGTGGGGGATGTGGAGGATTCCTGCGGAAGGTGCGACGGGTCAGGCACACTGGAGCGCATGCGCGTCGAACAGGCCACCTCGCCCGGTGATACCGCCCGCCCCAATGAGGACTGGGCAGGCGTGGCGCTTCCCGCGGCGGGTGAGGGCGGGGCGCTGGTGATGCTGGACGGGGTGACGCCGCCCACCGGTGAGGACGGTTGTGTGCATGGCGTGCCGTGGTTCACGGCCAGGCTGGGCGGGGCGCTCGCGGAACTGTCCGGTTCACGACGGGATATGACGCTGGCACAGGTTCTCGCCCGGTCGATCGGCCGTACGGCCGATGCTCACCGGGACACCTGTGACCTTTCTCACCCGCGTACTCCGCAGGCCACGGTCGTCCTGGCACGATGGGGCCGGGAGACCGTCGAACATCTCGTGCTCTCCGACTCCACACTCCTGCTGGAGTCCCCGGACGGGGCGGTACGGGCGGTGCTGGACGACCGCCTCGACCGGGTCCCGCGCGAGGTGCTGCGCTCGGTCGCCGCGACGGACGCCCTGCGCAACGCGGAGGGCGGCTTCTTCACGGCGGCGGCGGACCCGTCGGTCGCGGAGCGCGCCGTGACGGGCCGCACCCCGGCGGCGGAGGTACGGTCCCTGCTCGCGCTGACGGACGGCGCGACCCGGTGGGTGGAGGTGTTCCGGGAGGGCGGCTGGGCGGACTGCCTGGCGCTGGTGCGCAAGAGCGGTCCGCAGGAGCTGATCGACCGGGTGCGGGCGGCGGAGTCGGCGGATCCGGACCGTACGGCGTTCCGCAGGGGGAAGACGAGCGACGACGCGACGGTCACGTACGTGGAGCTGTGAGCCGCCCCCTGACCGTCAGCCCCTCGTCCCCACCCGCCCCTCATTCGTGTCGGACCCTCGTTCCTGTCCGCCGCCCGCCCCTGCGGCGCTTCTCCCCGCGGCACTTCTCCCGGTGGGTCAGCTCTCCGCGGTGGCGTTGAGCTGGTGGAGCAGCCGGGCCAGTTCGGCGATCTCCGCACGGTCCCAGCCGGCGAGCTGCCGTACGTACCGCTCCCGGCGCGCCCCCCGGACCCGGCGGAAGCGGTTCCCGCCCTCGTCGGTGATCCGGATGAGCCAGGCGCGCCCGTCGGCGGGGTCGGGTTCGCGGCTCACCAGCCCCAGCTCCTCCAGGGCGCGCAACTGACGGCTCATGGTGGCCTTGCCGACGCCGAAGTACGCGGCGAGTTCGGTGCCCCGCTGGGCACCGCCGCTTTCCAGGCGGAGAAGCAGTCCGTAAGCCGCCGGTTCGAGTTCCGGATGGACTTCGCGGGCCATTTCCCCGGAGTTGGCGCGGGCCCGGCGCAGAAAGACCGCCAGTTCCTGTTCCAGAGCGAGGAATTCGTGGTCCACACCACTTGTCATCGCGGGGTCCGGTTCCGGTGCCGTACCGCTCCCGTGCACGTCAGCAGCCATCGCGCGCTTTCCACCCCTGAAAGTTTCTTTCGCCGACGGCCATTGCCGCAGCTTGTTCAGTATTTCAGGGGTTTATACCAACGGCACCGGCGTGGCACCCTTCCGCCGTCCGGGTCTACGTGCGTAGCTTCAATACTGACATGTTCACTCCACTGACATGTCGCCAGGTCATGATCTCCCCCCACCGAGGTCTTCGGAGGCACACCCATGCCCGTCCCCAGATCCCGCATCCCACGCCGCTCCAGGGTCGCCGCGGCCACCGTCCTCCCCGCCACCCTCGCGCTGCTCCTCACTCTCCCCGGTGCGGCGAGCGCGGCCCCCGTCCCGACGGACCCGCCCGCGGACATCCCCGCGCGCGGCACGGCCCACATGGGCATGGGCGTCCTCGCCCACGACGGCCGGGGGCAGCTGCCCCCGGGCAACCGCGCCGTCCAGACGGAGGGCGTCGACGTCTCCAGCCACCAGGGGAACGTCGACTGGCCGACCCTGTGGAACAGCGGGGTGAAGTGGGCCTACGTCAAGGCCACCGAGGGGAACTACTACAAGAACGGCTCCTTCACCCAGCAGTACAACGGCTCATACAACGTCGGCATGATCCGCGGCACGTACCACTTCGGTACGCCCAACGACTCCAGCGGCGCCAACCAGGCCAACTACTTCGTCGACGGCGGGGGCGGCTGGTCGCCCGACGGCAGGACGCTGCCGGGGGTGCTCGACATCGAGTGGAACCCGTACGGCGCGTCCTGCTACGGGAAGACGGCGTCGCAGATGGTCGACTGGATCCGCGACTTCGTGAACACCTACCGGGCGCGCACCGGCCGGGACGCCGTGATCTACACGGCGACGAGCTGGTGGAAGACGTGCACGGGCAACTACGGGGGCTTCGCTTCCACCAACCCGCTCTGGATCGCCCGGTACGACACGACCGTCGGCGAGCTGCCCGCGGGCTGGGACTTCCAGACGATCTGGCAGTACACGTCGACGGGGCCGACCGTGGGTGACCACAACCGGTTCAACGGGGCGCTGGACCGCGTACAGGCGCTGGCCAACGGCTGACCCCCCGCACGCATGAGGCTGCCCGGCCCCTCCGTCGAGGGGCCGGGCAGCCTCATGGCCGGGCGGTGCGGGCGGCCTTGCCCCCGGGGGGCGCGGATCAGGCCGCCGCGGGGATCCGTACCTCCGCCGGGGCGAGCGCCAGCTCCAGGACCTGGCGGACGTCCGTCACCGGGTGGACCTCCAGCGTGTCCAGGATCTCGGCAGGGACGTCGTCCAGGTCGGCCTCGTTGCGCTTGGGGATCACGACGGTCGTGATGCCCGCGCGGTGGGCGGCCAGCAGCTTCTGCTTGAGGCCGCCGATGGGCAGGACCCGGCCGGTCAGCGAGACCTCGCCGGTCATGGCGACATCGGTTCGGACCTGACGGCCGCTCAGCAGCGAGGCCAGCGCGGTCGTCATCGTGATGCCCGCGCTCGGGCCGTCCTTCGGCACCGCGCCCGCCGGGAAGTGGATGTGCACGCCCCGGTCCTTGAGATCGGCCACCGGCAGCTCCAGCTCCGCGCCGCGCGAGCGCAGGAAGGAGAGCGCGATCTGCGCCGACTCCTTCATCACGTCACCGAGCTGTCCGGTCAGGGTCAGTCCGGAGCCGCCCGTCTCGGCGTCGGCGAGCGACGCCTCCACGAAGAGGACGTCACCGCCCGCGCCCGTGACCGCGAGGCCGGTCGCCACGCCCGGGACCGCCGTACGGCGCTCCGCCGGGTCCTGGGCGGACTCCGGTACGTGGTGCGGCCGTCCGATCAGCCCGCGCAGGTCGTCGGGGCCGAGGGTGAACGGCAGCTCGCGGTCGCCGAGTTCGTGTTCGGCCGCGACCTTGCGGAGCAGCCGGGCGATGGAGCGCTCCAGGTTGCGTACGCCCGCCTCGCGGGTGTACTCGCCCGCCAGCCTGCGCAGCGCGCCGTCCTCCAGGGTGACCTCGCCGGGCTCCAGGCCCGCGCGCTCCAGCTGCCGGGGCAGCAGGTGGTCCCTGGCGATGACGACCTTCTCGTCCTCCGTGTAGCCGTCGAGGCGCACCAGCTCCATGCGGTCGAGCAGTGCCTCGGGGATGGCCTCCAGGACGTTGGCCGTGGCGAGGAAGACCACGTCGGAGAGGTCGAGCTCGACCTCCAGGTAGTGGTCGCGGAAGGTGTGGTTCTGCGCGGGGTCGAGGACTTCGAGCAGCGCGGCGGCGGGGTCGCCGCGGAAGTCGGAGCCGACCTTGTCGATCTCGTCGAGCAGGACGACCGGGTTCATCGAACCGGCCTCCTTGATCGCCCGGACGATACGCCCCGGTAGCGCGCCGACGTACGTACGCCGGTGGCCGCGGATCTCCGCCTCGTCCCGTACGCCGCCGAGCGCGACCCGGACGAACTTGCGCCCCATGGCGTGCGCGACGCTCTCGCCCAGCGAGGTCTTGCCGACGCCGGGCGGCCCGACGAGGGCGAGGACGGCGCCGCCGCGCCGGCCGCCGACGACACCGAGGCCGCGGTCGGCGCGGCGCTTGCGCACGGCCAGGTACTCGGTGATGCGCTCCTTCACGTCCTCCAGCCCGGCGTGTTCGGCGTCCAGGACGGACTGGGCGCCCCTGATGTCGTAACTGTCCTCGGTGCGCTCGTTCCACGGCAGTTCCAGCACGGTGTCGAGCCAGGTGCGGATCCAGGAGCCCTCGGGGCTCTGGTCGGAGGAGCGCTCCAGCTTGTCGACCTCCTTGAGCGCGGCCTCCCGCACCTTCTCGGGGAGGTCGGCGGCCTCGACGCGCGTCCGGTAGTCGTCGGACTCGTCCTCGCCGTCCTCTCCGTTCAGGCCGCGCAGCTCCTTGCGTACGGCGTCGAGCTGGCGCCGCAGCAGGAATTCGCGCTGCTGCTTGTCGACGCCTTCCTGGACGTCCTTGGCGATGGACTCGGCGACGTCCTGCTCGGCGAGGTGTTCACGGAGCTGCTGGGTGGCGAGCTTCAGCCGGGCGACCGGGTCGGTGGTCTCCAGCAGGGCGACCTTCTGGGCGGTGGAGAGGAACGGCGAGTAGCCGGAGTTGTCGGCGAGCGTCGACACGTCCTCGATCTGCTGGACGCGGTCGACGACCTGCCAGGCGCCGCGCTTCTTGAGCCAGTCGGTGGCCAGTGCCTTGTACTCGGTGACCAGCTCGGCCACGGCGCCGGGCAGCGGCTCGGGCGCGCTCTCGTCGACAGCGGTCCCCTCCACCCAGAGGGCGGCGCCGGGTCCGCTCGTACCGGCCCCGATCCGCACCCGGCCCCGGCCGCGGATCAGCGCGCCGGGGTCCCCGTCGGAGAGCCGGCCGACCTGCTCGACGGTCCCGAGCACGCCGGTCCCGGCGTAGCTCCCGTCGATACGCGGCACGAGCAGCACCCGGGGCTTGCCGCCGCCCCCGTCACCCGCGCCGCCGCCTCCGCCACCGTCCCGGACGGCCGCTTGCGCGGCCTCCACGGCGGCACGGACCTCGGCGTCGGACAGATCGAGCGGCACGACCATGCCGGGCAGCACGACCTCGTCGTCGAGCGGCAGTACGGGAAGTGTGAGCGGTGTGGACGTGGAAGCCATGGTCTCCCCTTCGCGGTGGAACAAGGCAGGTAAGCGGCTGAAGCGGTTCGGGGCGCTCGCGCGCCGAGCGATCAGCGACGTCAAGCAAGTTGAGCTATGTGGACTCAATGCTTATGAGCCCGGGATTGTTCCCCTGGCCTTGTTCGCTCTGAGCGATCGTTCCCTCGGTGTCCTTTGACGTGGATCTCTTCGTTTTGCAGCTTCATCCTTCGTCTGGCCTTTCGTCTTGCAGAGTGACCTTTCGTCGCGGGCTCGGGTTAGAGAGGCGTGGCAGGTTCGTTAGTGGTACGGCCGGGCGGTGTCTCCGGGCCGCCGGCGAAGGGGTTCGAAGTCGCGTACGCCGACCGGGACGGGTCTGAGTTCCGTCGCCCGCTGGTGGATGCCTGGGCATTCCGGTTCGAGGACGTCGCACCGGTACGCGCGTTCAAGTCGTACAAGGGTCAGCGGCACCTGCCGGGCCATTGGTGGTCGTCCACGGTGGGCGGGCACATCGGGTACGAGTCCTGGCTGGAGCGCGACCACGTGATGCTCCTGGACTTCGACCCGTCGGTGGTGGGGATCTCGTCTCAGCCGTTCTGGCTGTTCTGGCGGTCGGATGCGGGCAAGAGCGTCTCGCATGCGCCGGACCACTTCGCGCGCCGTGACGACGGCACGGCGGTGGCGGTCGACTGCCGCCCGGCAGATCGGCGCAAGCCACGGGATGTGGCGAAGTTCGAGGCGACGCAGACAGCCTGCGCTCAGGTGGGGTGGGAGTTCCGGCTGGTGGGGGCGCCAGACGCGATCGCGGTGCGCAATGTGCGCTGGCTGGCGGGCTACCGCCACCCCCGGGCACCGGCCGGAACCGGTGGCCTCCGAGCTGCTGGCGGCGTACTCCGAGCCACAGCCGCTGATGGGCGGGGCCTCCTCGGTGGGGGACCCGATCAGGGTGCTGCCGGTGCTGTTCCACCTGCTGTGGTCGCAAGAGCTGACAGCGGATGTGTCGGTGCCACTGCATGCCCTCTCGCTGGTGTCAGCGGGGGTGCGGCGGTGACGGCCGGGCCGGGCAAGCCGGTGTTGGGGCCTGGCGACTGGGTCGCCTACGACGACGAGGATCACCAGGTGGTGGCGCTCGCCGGCACGTCGGTGCGGCTGCACTCTGCGACGGGGGCGGAATCGGTGGTGCTGGCGTCGCATCTGATGGCGGCGCCGGACTTCGCCGTCATCGGCACGGAGCCGCTGCCCGCGGTGGAGCCGTCCGGGTTGCTGGCAACCTTGCCGGAGCCGGTGCTGGAGGCGGCGCGCGAGCGGGAACAGAGGTGGAGGTCGAAACCGGGCTGCTGTCCGGCACCGTGCCGGGCACGCCGCCGTGCCCCGGCTATGACCCGGCCGCCTTCTCGCTGATGGAGCGGATGGCCGCGAAGGCGCAAGAGCTGGGGGTGACCGTTCGGACCGTGCAGAGCCGACGGTCGCGCTACGTCCGGCAAGGGGTCTGGGGGCTGGTGGACCAGCGGGCGACGCAGACCTGGGAGGCGACGGGGCGGGCGGACGCTCGGCTGGTCGCGGCCGTCCGGGAGGCCCTGGAAGCGGAGATGCACACCTCGACAGGGACCCGGTCCCGACTGATCCGCCGGGTGGTCAAGCTGGTGGAGGCCACCCACGGCGAGGGGGTGGTGCCGCTGCCGAGTCAGCGGACCTTCTACAAGCTGATCGACGCGCTATCCACGGGGAGGCATACCTTCGGCTCGGCCGTCACGCGACGGCAGACGGCGAACCGACCCGAAGGCCCGTTCACCCCGACGTTCGCCGACCGCCCCGGGGAGCAAGTGCAGATCGACTCCACCCCCCTGGATGTGATGGTGGTGCTCGATTCCGGGCTGACCGCCCGCGCGGATCTGACGATCGCGGTCGACGTCGCGACGCGGACGATCTGCGCCGCGGTACTGCGGCCGATGGGCACCAAGGCGGTGGACGCCTCGCTGTTGCTGGCCCGGATGCTGGTGCCCGACCCCATGCGGCCCGGCTGGCCCGCCTCGCTGCGGATGGCGGCGTCGCGCATGCCGCACCTGCGGTTGCTGGACGTGGACGCCCGGATGGAACAGGCCGCGGCGAAACCGGTGATCGTGCCGGACACCGTCGTCATCGACGGCGGCAAGGTGTTCATCTCCGACACCTTCGTACGGGCTTGCGACCGGCTCGGCATCTCGGTGCAGAGAGCGCGTCCGCGCACGCCGACCGACAAGGCCATCGTGGAGGCGACGTTCTCCGCGATCAACACGCTGTTCGTCCAGCATCTTCCCGCCTACACCGGGCGGGAGGTTTCCCGCCGCGGCGTCCGGATCGAGGACCGGGCTATCTGGACGGTCCCCGAACTCCAGGACCTGCTGGACGAGTGGCTGCTGGCCGGGTGGCAAGCCAGAGCGCATGATGCTCTGCGCGACCCGTTCCGCCCGAAGAAGGCGATGTCGCCGAACGACAAGTACACCTCGCTGGTCGCGGCCTGCGGCTACCTGCCGCTGGTCCTGCGCGGTGAGGACTACCTGGAACTGCTGCCGGTTACCTGGCGGGCCATCAACGGCCACGGCATCCGGATCAACTACCGCACCTACGACAGCGCCGAGTTGGAGCCTCTGCGGCGCCAGCACTCTGGGCATGCAGCCAAGCGCGGTCTCTGGGAGATCCACTACGACCCCTACGACCTGTCTCAGATGTTCGTACGCACCCAGCGGGGCTGGGTCACCATCCCCTGGGTGCATCTTCCGCTGGTGAACGCGCCGTTCGCGGACTTCACCTGGCAGCACGCCCGCCGACTGGCCGCCGAAGCCGGGCTGGACGACACCAATGAAGCGGCGGTCGCCCGGGTCCTGGACGAGTTGTTGACTCGGGCCGAGCACGGCCCGGACACCCGTACTGCGAAAGTCGTCGGCCGCACACGTGTCTCAGCCGCCTCCCACCGGCCGCCCGCACCGCGCGCCGCCCCGGAACCAGCCCCGCCCGACTCCAGCACCGAACCGGCCGAGATGATCCCGTTCGGTGTCTTTGACGCCCACGCAGAAGCCGAGAGGTGGCTACGACCAGGCCCTCCCGCACCACGTTCGTCCCGCAGCAGCCAACGGAGCAGGAGCTGCCGCCGGACAGCCCGCTGACCACGAAGGAGGGATGGCGTCGCTTCGTCGAGCACAAACCGTCCCCGCCCCCGTTGCTGACCGCAGCCCGGCAGGCCGCCCTGTCCGAGAAGGAGAAGCTGCACCACGACGACGCGCGCCGGAACTACCACGCCGACCTGCCGCTGGTGAACACCCCGACCATCCAGAAGGTCATCGCCACCTCACGGCTCCTGGTCCAGCTCAACCGGCAGCAGATCTCCGCCCGTCGGGGAGTCATCATCAGCGGCGCCTCCGGCACAGGGAAGACCACCGCCCTCTCCCAACTCGGGCGGGCCCACGAGATCGCGGTCCGCAAGCGCCACCCAGGCGACCGCGCCCGGCTCCCGGTCGTCTATGTCACCGTCCCGCCGGCCGCCACACCGAAGATGCTCGCCATGGAGTTCGCCCGGTTCTTTGGCCTGGACTTCCCCACCCGCTTCAACATCACCGACGTCGTCAACGCGGTCTGCGCGACCGGCGCTCACGTCCATGTCGACCTGGTCCTGGTCGACGAGCTGCACAACCTGAACCTCGCCACCCGCACCGGCGCCGAAGCCTCCGACCAGCTGAAGTACTTCGCCGAGCGGCTGCCCGCCACCTTCGCCTACGCAGGCATCGATGTTGAGGCACAGGGCCTGTTCGCTGGCACCCGCGGCCGCCAGATCGCCGGACGGTTCACCGTTATCCCCGCCGCCCCGTTCTCCTACGCCTCCGGGACGGACCAGAAAGCCTGGCAATCCCTAGTTGGCACCCTGGAGTCCATGCTCCGCCTGCACCACCATCAGCCCGGAACGCTGACGGGTCTGAGCGAGTACCTCTACCACCGCTCCGGCGGCATGATCGGCAGCCTGTCGCAACTCGTCCGGGGCGCCGCCGTGCTCGCCATCGAAGACTGCAGCGAACGCATCACAGAAGACCTTCTGGAGACAGTTCCGGTGGACTACGCCGCCGAACGCTACCAAGCTCTCACAGCCCCGGAGAAACCCCGCTCCCGCCGGAGGCGCACCGCCTGATGCTCCTTCCCCGCCTACCCGACCCCGTACCGCCCGCACAGCACGAGATCGATGCCTCCTACATCGGCCGCCTGGCCCGCCTCCACGGCCTCGACAACAACACCCTCTGGCGGTGCGTCACCGAACGCGAAACCTCCGGAGGCATGCGCCGCGTCGTCGTCCCCGAACGCCTCGCCGCCATCACCGGCCGGACAGTCCATTCCCTCACCGGAGCCCTGCCCGAACTACGCACCCCACAGCCCGACTGGGCCATGTTCCGCCACCAGCCGCAACCCGGCTGCCACCACTGCAACGCCAAACACCCCGGCGGCGAGGTCACCAGGATTCTGCCGCACCACCGCTACGTCTGCGCCCGACATCGGCTATGGCTCTGCCCATCCGACGCCGACGGACACATCACGCCCCTCGACGCCCTCCCAGAAGTCGTCCAAGCACAACGTCGACACTTGCGCATCCTCCAACGCCACGGCTGGGCCATCACCTACGACGCGGTCCTCAGCGCCATACTCATCTGCGGCCAGCTCTGGTCACTCCCCGAGAACGAGAACGGCGAAGTGCGTCACGACTGGATCCGCCGGGCCAACATCCTCATCCCTCCCGGCACGGCCGAAACGACCTTCTCCGTCGCCCGCCTTTGCGCCGCGGTCTATCCCGAAGCCATCGTCCTGGCCCCACTCTTCTCATCGCCCTACTGGAGACACCAAGCACAAGGGAATGCCTGGGACCGCCGTCTCTTCAACGCCGAGATCGCCCGACGGCTACGACATCCTCGCTACGGCCAACATGAAAACGACCCCATCAGCCACTGGGCCAATATGACGGCCAAGCGCCCGCCTCTTGCTCCGATCCGCGTCCATGACCAGAAGCATCACCTCCGGAAATCAGCCCAGCACGCCGCCACCCAGCGCGCACAGCAGCGCCGTGCCCGCGCCTTCAATCCATCCCACCGAGCTGGCGACGCACTAACCACGCACCGCCACCTCGCCACTGTGTTCAGGCGTGCCTGGCACCCCTTTATGTCCCACACGCTTCTCCCGAATGGAGACAGCTACTACAAAACCTCCTAGTAACCGCCCCAACGACGCAGTGGAGTTGAGACTCCTTGCCCCAGGCACCTACACCAGTAGACCCATATCGGCGTTACCTAGGCGGGTGTTGGTCGGGTCAAGCAGCACCCAATTGCCCTATCGAGAAATCACCTGGTCCACAAAGAGCTCGTAGGTTGTTCGGTTGTGCTTGCGTGCTGCCACGACCTGGGAGCGGAAGTTGCGAAGCGCCGTGTCGACCGCCTGCCGGTTACGCAGACTCGATGTCACCAGAGGGTCCCGCAGTTGCCCTGGGGCGAATGCCAACAGCGACTCCACGATGGGCTCCCACGCTTTGGCCGCCTCGGACATAGATACGTTCTTCTTGAATCGCAGGACGTAGGGGTCGCTGACAGCTTCCCCGACAAGCGTCTCCCTCGTGGCTCCGATGGCCTCCGCAGCAAGCATGATCGACCCTCGCAGGCCAAACCACTCAAATAGCTCGACCTCGTCCTCAGTCCGCGCCTCTGCCCCGATGCGCCCGAGTTTCGCCTTCTCCAGCTCGACGGCGCGCAGCAGACTCGCGACGAATACGATGTGTTCGGCGGAGACACGTTCAGGGAAGACTCGGCTGTAGATACCGTCCTGCTCCCAAATCTTGCTCTTCTCGTGGTAGGCCACGCCAGACTCTCCATGGAAGGCAGCAAGGGCCTGCGCCGCGACCTCTGCGGAGAGATGGTTCTCCCCTGGGCGGCGGATGACATCCTCGGCGCCTCCGCGACGGCCGCCGCTGTAACCGACTACCCCCAACTGCTGGAACTCGCGTACAAGCCGTCTCTGCACACCGTCATTGCTACGGAAGTCCGATGCCTGCGTGGGATTCTGCCGGTTGTTGAAACGAACGATGCTCTTGACGGTCTCGGGATCACTGCAGCGGATGAAGCGGGTAAGGACGTGACTCTCCTGACCAATATCTCCCGCCGGAACCGAGCCGATCGCCCCAGTGGTCTGCGCACCGTTAACGATACCCAGCCCCGTGATCTCAACTGTGCTGCCACTAAAGCTAAAGTCGTGTACCAGCGCAGTGATGCCATTGTTGTAGGCCCACAGGTTCGTCGGCTCTTTCAGAACCGTTTCCTGGATGCCGTTGTTGATGTTGCTCTGCGAGCGACGGCTTCCCAAGTAGTCACGGACGTTCGACGAGAACAGCCCCGCACCATGCTGTTTAAAGCGCTCATGCAGCCAGCTCACCGGTACGCTCGTACACAAGGCAGTCCACTGGTCGCCTCGTTCCTCGAACGCCCCCGGCACCTCAATCGTGAACGTATCCGAAACCAGAATAGGCGTCTGCGAATTTTCGTAATGCGCAGACAGCCGCTCGCGACCCAACTCTTCGCAAGAGACCTCGAATTTCTTGCCCGGGTAGCCGTGACTCAACTGCGCGTATGCGGAGTCGCGAGCCGCTTCGAGCTCTCCTATGACCTGCTGTGACTCTGGAAGGTTATGCACGTACCAAATCGCGACATGCCCAATGACATCGTCCGCCAGTGCATCATGGAGTTCGCGCCAGGCAACCCGCAGGACATCTGGCACCCCGTCGGGCTCGCCCTTGTTGAACAACCAATTGACCGCCTGGTGAAGGGAAGCAGCCTTCCTCGCAGGCGCCTGAAACTTCGCAGTATTCTCGGACTCGTATCCTTGAGCGAGGACAACTCGGCCAGAACCGCGATCAATGTAGAGCAGATCGCATGACTTGTCGTTGGGATGGTCAGTCAGCGATGTGGCAGCAACCGTGTCGATATCCTCGATGTCGAGCATCAGTTGCAACGCGAGCAGCAGTCGCTTGTTGGATCCGTACCGATCGAGATCAGCACGCTTCTGAAGGGCTATTTCGAGGCCATCTGTCACGATGTCAGGCTACATGTTTGCTCCCCCTGTCGATGCTTCTCGCTGCACGACTGAAGGGCCAGGCGCCCATGAGTGCACCGGAGTTGACTGGGCGAGGCAGCTACTGAACTTGTCAGCAGAGGCCAGCGCCAGCTCGCATCAAGACTCGCGTGGAGAACCAGGCGTCCCAACCTCTCGAAAGCGCAAAGTTGATCAGCGCGACTGAGATGGCGCACACGCAGGCGAACTCCTCGTATCACCGGTCATCACCTTGGGCAGGTGCGAGGTCCGGCTGGCACGCCATAGTGCGTGCGGCTTCGTCTGCGGAGAGCACGGCGCAGCCCGCCGCTGGCCATCGAAAACGCAAGGTAGAGGTAGATCTGCACGACTCGCAGGTCTGCCGTGTAGTCCGACTCTTCATCTCGCTGCTCAGTGCCGTGGGCAGATGCAGCCTTCAACTGCACACGACACTCGGTGTCCGCGACGCCGGACGGCCTGACGCCCGGCCGGGAAATCCGGTCGTCCACGCGCGGCGGCGCCGGGCACACTGGCCCCCATGGACGGACGCGGGCTGCGCCACGACGGGACGATCGCCCGCGAGGGCTCCCTGGACCGGGTGCCGACGGCGTTCGCCCCCGTCGTCGGGGCCGCCCGGGCCCGTATCGCCGCGACGTTCGGTGCCCGTCTGCACAGCGCGTATCTGTACGGCAGCATTCCCCGCGGCACCGCCGTCCCCGGAGTCTCCGACCTGGACCTCCAACTCGCCCTCCACGACGAGCCGACGAGAACCGACCGCGCCGACGCCGCAGCGGCCGGGGCCGCGCCCGGCCGCGCTCGGGACGCTCATCGACGGCCTGGGGCCCTGGCTCGCCGCCGAGTACACGGCCGTACACGGCGAGAAGGCGCCGCGCCCGGAGGACCGCTGACCCGGCGGCACCGCGGGCCGGCGGGCGATGCCGGCGCACGGCCACGAGCCACCCGGGTAACGCCACGGCACCGCGCGCCGTCCATGGCGTGGTGCACACCGGCCGCGGACGGGCGCGTGAACCGGTCCGGTCCTTCGCGGCGATAGAGAGGGCGTGAGACTGTTCCGCCCCATGGGGGGAGACCGCGACGACGCCGCGCTGCTGCGCGCCGTCGCGAAAGGCGGCGCGGCGGGGGCCGAGGCGCTGGCCGAGCTGTACGACCGGCACTCCGGCTGGCTGCACGCCCGGCTGACGCGGCGGTGCGCCGATCCGGAGACCGTACGGGAGGTCCTTCAGGACACGTTCATGACGGTGTGGCGCTCGGCCGGGACGCACCGCGGCGCGGAGGCCGGCGGCTGGCTGTGGGTGATCGCCGCGCGGCGGCTGGTCGACGCGGTGCGGGCCCGCTCCCGTGCGGAGCGCGCCCCGCACGGGCATCCCGTGTACGCACCGCCGGCCGTCGCGCCCTCCGCCGAGGAACGCGTCCTGGCCGGGCTGGAGTACGGCGACGTCGGCGCCGCCCTCGACCGGATCTCCCCCGAACTGCGCGACGTGCTGCGCGCGACGGTCGTCGACGGGCTCACCACCCGCGAGACCGCGCGGCTCCTCGGCATACCGGAGGGCACCGTCAAGACCCGCGCGATGCGGGCGCGCAAGGAACTGCGCGCCGCGCTGGAGCACATCGCGCCGCTGGGAGGCACCGCATGAGGGACAGAGCAGTCCGGCGGGCCGGGGCGTGGCATGTCGACGACGTGCTGGCCGCCCGGTACGCGGCGGGCTCGGCCCCGGAACCCGACGC
The DNA here is from genome assembly GCF_042756365.1 of Streptomyces sp. NPDC059092. Lineage (NCBI taxonomy): Bacteria > Bacillati > Actinomycetota > Actinomycetes > Kitasatosporales > Streptomycetaceae > Streptomyces > Streptomyces sp. NPDC059092. Next base: position 14,811 of record NZ_JBHZEJ010000048.1, on the reverse strand, counting down.
CTGGTCGCTGGAGAAACACATCGAGACGTGCGGCGCGTGCGCCGTCCGGGTGTCCGCGGCGGTACGGGGGACCGCCGCGGGCACCGTACTCACCGACGTGCGGGGAGCGGTGCTGGCCGCGGTGGCACCTCCGGCGCCGGGGCCCGGCCGGGCCCCGGCGATCGGGTTCACCGCGCGCGTCCTGTGGGCGGCGGGCCCCGCGCTGCGCGGGTCCTGGCTGGCGGCGCTGGTGCTGGTCGTGGCCGGGGCGGTCGGGCTGGCGTACGCCACCGGCTTCGCGGGCGCGCGCCCCCTGCTGCTGGCGCTGGCGCCGGTGCTGCCGCCCGCGGGGGTCGCCGTGTCGTACGGGCGGTACGCGGACCCGATGTACGAGATCGGCGCGGCCACCCCGCGCGGCGGGCTGCGGCTGCTGCTGACCAGGACCGCCGCCGTACTCGCGGTGAGCCTGCCGCTGCTGACGCTGGCCGGGGCGCTGCTGCCGGACGACGCGCTCGGCACGCCGGGCGCGGCGGCCTGGCTGCTGCCGGGGCTGACGCTGACGCTGGCCGCGCTGGCGCTGGGCTCGTACGTGGGGTGCCGCGCCGCGGCCGGGGCGGTGGGCGCGGCCTGGGTGCTGGCGCTGGCCGTACCGCTGGTGGCCGGGGTGTCCGCCGGGGCCGCCGGTGTATCGCCGCTGACGCTGACCGGGCCGGCCGGGGCCGGCGAACTGTCGGCGCAGCTGGCCCGGTTCCTGTCCGGGGCGGCGGCGCAGGGCCTGTGGGGCGCGGGGGCGGTGATGTGCGCGGCGTTGCTGGTGGCGCGGCGGCGCTCGTTCGACCGGCCCACGCTCGGGGGCGGCGGAATCGTCCGATGAACGTACGTGAAGGTGAAGGGGCGTGTGCCATGACGGCACCGACGGCGGTGGCGGTACACGGGTTGACGGTCAGGCACCGCAAGAAGGTCGCGCTGGACGCCGTCGATCTCGGCTTCGGCGGCGGCGTGCACGGCCTGCTCGGCCCGAACGGGGCGGGCAAGACCTCCCTGATCCGGGTGCTGGCGACGGTCGCCTCGCCGGTCGGGGGCCGGGTGGAACTGCTGGGCCATGATGTCGCCGAGCACCGGGGCCGCGCTGCGGTACGGCGGCGGCTCGGCTATCTGCCGCAGGAGTTCGGCTACTACCCGGGGTTCACGGTGCGCGAGTTCGTCGCGTACGTGGCGTGGCTCAAGGAGATGGACGCGGCACGCGTGCCGGAGGCCGTGGAGCGCGCGGTCGAGCGGGTGGGGCTCGCGGACCGGATCGACGCGCAGGTGAAGACGTTGTCGGGCGGCATGGTGCGGCGGGTCGGCATCGCGCAGGCGATCGTCAACGAACCGGACCTGCTGCTGCTCGACGAGCCGACGGCCGGTCTCGACCCGGAACAGCGGGTCGCGTTCCGGGCGCTGCTCCGGGACGTGGGCACCGATGCCACGGTGATCGTCTCGACGCATCTCGTGGAGGATGTCGCCGCGGCCTGTACGGAGGTGACGCTCCTGGAGGCGGGCCGGGTGGCGTTCCGTGGGACGACCGCGGATCTGACGGCGCTGGGCGAAGGCGCCGGGGAGGACACGGCCGGGTCCGGTGACAACCCGATCGAACGCGGGTACACGGCGGCGCTGCGGTCCCATCGCGCGGGCACCGCGACGGCCGCGCCCGCCGTCCCGGAAGGTGCCGTATGAGCACGGCCGGCTCCCCCTCGACCGTGGACGCGCCTCGTACGGCGGCCGGCTCCGCCGGATCCGATGCCCCCGCCCCTCCCCCGGCCCCACGTCGCCGCACCGGCGGCGTCCTGTGGACCGAGCTGCGCCGCGGCGTCGGGCCCTGGTGCGGGGGTGTCGTGGTCGTCGTCTGCTGGGTGGCGATGTACAGCAAGACGCCCCAATGGCAGGGCCGCTGGACCGAGACCACGGACATGCTGCGCAGTGTGGCGCTGCTGCTCTGCGGGCCGCTCGCCGTCGCCGCCGGCTGCTGGCAGGGCGGGCGGGAGCGGCGGCGTTCCACCGGGGATCTGCTCGCCTCGCTCGCCCGCACCCCGCTGCGCCGGGCGCTGCTCGCCGTGGCGCCCGCCGCGCTGTGGCCGCCCGCCGGGTATCTCGTGGCCGCCGCGGGGTGCACGCTGGCGACCTGGCCGTACGCCGGCGAAGGGCGGCCGTTCCTTTCGCACACCGCCGCCGATGCCATGGCCCTGGCGGCGCTCGGGGTGCTCGGTTTCGTCGCCGGCCGGCTGATCCACTGGCGGCTGACGGCCCCGCTGCTCGCCGCCGTCACCTATGTGGGGCTCGGCATCCCCGCGTACTCGGAGTCCCCGGCCCGCTGGCTCAGCCCCGCCTACCAGCACACGTACTTCTGGGACCGGCCGGTGTGGTGGTTCGGGCCCGCGTCGATGGTGTGGACGGCCGGGCTCGCCGGGGTCGCGCTGCTCGGGCTCGCCGCCCGGCGCCGTGTCGTCGCGCTGCTGCCGCTCACCGTCGCCTGCGCCGCCGCCGTGGTGCTGACGCACACCGGCGACGGGCTGTGGCGCCCGGACCCGGCGACGGCCCGGCTGGTCTGCGACGACGGCACGCCGCAGGTCTGCGTCACCGCCGTCGACCGTAAGCTGCTGCCGTCGGTGTCGGCCGCGCTCTCCGGCGTCAACGCCAGGCTGCGCGGCGTCCCCGGCGCACCGGACCGGTGGATCGACGGGCCCCGCACGCCGAGCCCCGGCCGGGAACAGCTTGAGGCCGCGCCGGGTGCGATCGTCCGCAGGGTGGGAGAGCCCGTCCTGCTCGGGCCCCGGGAGGCGCAGCTCCCCAGCCCCTTCGGGCTCGCCGAGCGCGGGAGGGTCTCCGATCCGGTGCTGTACGCCAACTGGGCCGTCTCGTATCTCTTCTCGCGGAACTGTCCGGGCAGCGGTGTCGACACTCCGGCCGCCCGGCGGGCCGCCGCCGTCAACGACGCCGTCAACCAGTGGCTCGCGCCGCGCCCGTACGCCGTCCCTGCCCCGCTGCCCGGGGACGAGGTCCATCTCCGGCGGCTCCACGGCATGGGCCCGGCCGAGAGCCGTGCCTATCTCGCGCGCTATCTGGCCGCCGATCTCTGCCGGCCCGACGAGGTGCCCGTCCCGTGATTCTCTTCCCGCCCGTCGCCGCGCGCCGGCCCGCCCGCTCCCGCGTCCGCCGGCCCTGGCGTCTCGCGCCGCTCGCGCTGTACGCCCGGTCGCGCGCCCTGCCCGCCACTCTCGGCGCGCTCGCCGGTGTGGCGCTGGTCGGCGCGTGGGCCGCGTGGTGGCTCCAGGCGCAGCCGCGCTTCGACCATACCGCCCGGGTTCCGGTGGTCGTGCTCGCCCCGTTGCTCGCCGCGGCGGCGATCGGGACGGGCATGTACACGCACAGCGACGAGCTGGACCGTACGGCCGTACGCCCCTGGTGGCCCCGGCGGCTGGCCGCGCTCCTCGGTCTGACGGCGCTCGCCTCGGCGCTGCTCGCGGCCGGGGTGCCCGGACACCCGGAGGCGTTCGGGGGTCCCGCGGCCGTACGGAACCTGCTCGGCGCCACCGGGGTCACGGCGGGCGCCGCCGCGCTGCTGGGGGCGCGGCGGAGCTGGCTGCCGATGACGGCGTACACGAGCGGGGTGTACCTCGCGGCGCCCCGCGTGCCGGGCGGCGCCGCCGCGCTGTGGGCCTGGCCGGTCCAGCCGGGGCCGCAGGCGGGGGCCTGGCTGGCCGCGGTCGTGGCGTACGGGTGCGGCGCCGGGGTGTACGTGTGGCGCGGCGCGCGGCGGGAGGGCCGCTGACCCTCGGCTCTCCCGCGCCGGCCTGCCTCACCCCCGCGGAAACCGGATTGTGGTGGTCCACCCCTCCCGACCAGGATGTCCCCACCGTCCGTCAGTCGAGGAAGAGGCCCCATGTCCGCACCCGTCCCGGATTCCGGCCCCGTCACGCTCGACCGTCGCGAGGGGCCTCATGGTGAGGTCGTCCTGCGGCGGCGGGGTGAGGAGCTGGAGATCATCGCCAACGGCTGCTTCCTGATGGACACGTCGGACGGCCGCTCGGAGCGGCTGCTCGTCGACGCCGCTCTCGCCGCTCTCGCCACACCCGCCCCGGAGGGTTCCGGAGACGCGCGCCCCTCCGTGCTCATCGGCGGTCTCGGCGTCGGCTTCTCGCTCGCGCACGCCGCCGCCGATCCGCGCTGGGGGGCCATCGCCGTCGTCGAGCGCGAGCAGGCCGTCATCGACTGGCACCGGGCCGGCCCCCTTACGCGCATTTCGGGCGGAGCGCTCGCCGATGCGCGCGTTGTGATCCATCACACCGATCTTGTGAAGTACGTACAAACGACCACGGAGCGTTACGACGCGCTCTGCCTCGACATCGACAACGGACCCGAATGGACCGTCACCGAGGACAACGAGAACCTCTACTCCCCGGCCGGACTCGCCGCGTGCCACGGCCGGTTGAAAACCGGCGGTGTCCTCGCCGTATGGTCGGCGAACCCCTCCCCGCGATTCGGCGAAGCGTTACGGAATGCCGGATTCACCGGGGTAAGGGAGGAAGAGATCCAAGTTGCCCGGGGAGTACCCGACGTGGTCCATCTCGCTGTTCGCACTGCGTAGCCGGAACCCTCCCGCTGCCTCTACGCTGCTCCCCACACACGAATGTGCATACTTCATGCACAGATCGCGGATCAAGGATCGCGGAACGCGTACCAGGGGCGGGGCGATGGAGCAGACACACACCAGCCACAACGGGGTCGCGGCGACCCCCGGCGCCCAGCGCAGGGTCCTCGTCGTCGAGGACGACGCGACGATCGTCGACGCCATCGCCGCGCGGCTGCGGGCGGAGGGCTTCCTCGTGCAGACGGCGGTGGACGGGCCCGCCGCGGTGGACGCGGCCGAGGCGTGGCAGCCGGACCTGATGGTCCTCGACATCATGCTGCCCGGCTTCGACGGGCTGGAGGTCTGCCGTCGCGTGCAGGCGCAGCGCCCGGTGCCGGTGCTGATGCTGACGGCGCGGGACGACGAGACCGACATGCTGGTCGGCCTCGGGGTCGGCGCGGACGACTACATGACCAAGCCGTTCTCCATGCGGGAGCTGGCGGCGCGGGTGCATGTGCTGCTGCGCCGGGTGGAGCGCGCGGCGCTCGCCGCGGTGACGCCTCGCAGCGGCATCCTGCGCCTGGGCGAGCTGGAGGTCGACCACGCGCAGCGCCGGGTACGGGTGCGCGGCGACGACGTACATCTGACGCCCACCGAGTTCGACCTGCTGGTCTGCCTGGCGAACACGCCGCGCGCCGTCCTCTCCCGGGAGCAGCTGCTCGCCGAGGTGTGGGACTGGGCGGACGCCTCGGGCACCCGTACGGTCGACAGCCACATCAAGGCGCTGCGCCGGAAGATCGGCGCCGAGCGGATCCGTACCGTCCACGGTGTCGGCTACGCCCTGGAGACCCCGGCGCCATGACCCGGCCGGGGGACACGGGGGGCCGGCGCGGTGACGGGCACGGCCCCCGCGGACGTGAGGGCTCCGGGGGGCCACGAGAGCGTCGGCGGCTGTCCGGTGCGGCCGACCGGTCGCTGCCGCTCTTCTCGATCAAGTCCAAACTGGTCACCCTGGTCGTCGTCTCCGTCCTGATCACCACCGGTCTGCTGATCGTGGCGTCACGCACGGAGACCGAGCTGCGCTTCATCACGGTCTTCTCGATGATCGCGACGCTGCTGATCACCCAGTTCGTGGCGCACGGGCTGACCGCGCCGCTGGACGAGATGAACACCGTCGCCAAGGGCATCTCGCACGGCGACTACACGCGCCGGGTGCGCGCCGACCGCCGGGACGAGCTGGGCGATCTCGCCTCCACGATCAACCGGATGGCCGACGACCTGGAGGCCGAGGACCGGCACCGCAAGGAGCTGATCGCCAACGTCTCGCACGAGCTGCGCACGCCCATCGCGGCCCTGCGCGCGGTGCTGGAGAACGTGGTGGACGGGGTGTCCGCCGCCGATCCCGAGACGATGCTGACGGCGCTGCGGCAGACCGAGCGTCTTGGCCGGCTGACGGAGACGCTGCTCGACCTCTCACGGCTCGACAACGGTGTCGTACCGCTGCGCGCGCGGCGCTTCGAGGTGTGGCCGTATCTGTCGGGCGTGCTCAAGGAGTGCAATCTGGCGTCCGCGCACCGCGGCAGTGTCGCCGCTTCCGGGTCCGGGAACCACGCCCGTACGGACGTCCATCTGCATCTCGACGTCTCGCCGCCGGAGCTGACCGCGCACGCGGACGCGGAGCGGCTGCACCAGGTGGTCGCCAACCTCGTCGACAACGCGGTCAAGCACAGCCCGCCGCACGGCCGGGTGACGGTACGGGCCCGGCGCGGCCCGGCGCCCGAGTCACTGGACCTGGAGGTCCAGGACGAGGGGCCCGGCATCCCCGAGCAGGAGCGCCACAAGGTCTTCGAGCGCTTCAACCGGGGCACGGTCCCCTCCCCGCACGGGCCCGGCAGCGACGGCGGTACGGGGCTCGGTCTCGCGATCGCGCGCTGGGCGGTGGATCTGCACGGCGGGCGGATCGGAGTGGCCGAATCGGATCGCGGCTGCCTGATCAGGGTCACTCTGCCGGGGGTACCCCGGGCACACGTTTGACGTAGGGTTCGAGGGAAAGCGCATGATCTCCGGGCACGGAGTCGGGGACGGGCGGGCAACAGGGCCGTGGACCGGCCGTGGCTGGGGAGTGGCCGATAAGTGGTGTGTTCGGTCACATGCCCCTGGCACTGCGGAACCTGGCTTGTTTCCCGCCAATTCATACGTCGAAACCCGTCGTCGGATGTGACTTGCACGACGATGGCAGGCCCGGCCTGCACCTCAGGGCCTGGTAGGCGTAGCCTTGATTCCCGCTGTCCATCACCTTGTGAAGCGGAAGAGGGCGGTTCACGCCGTGTCGTCTCAGTCCCCCAGTAACGCGAGCATCTCGACCGACGGAGCGGGCCAGGGCACCAACCCTGCGGCCGCCTTCGGAGCCAATGAGTGGCTTGTCGACGAGATCTACCAGCAGTACCTCCAGGATCCGAACTCGGTCGACCGTGCCTGGTGGGACTTCTTCGCCGACTACAAGCCGGGCACGCCCGGTGCGTCGGGCAGGTCCGAAGAGGCCACCACGGGCGGGGCCCCGGTACCGGCCCCGCAGCCGGCCGCTCCGGCCGGCGCGGCGGCTCCGGCGAAGGCGGCGCCCGCGGCTCCGGCCGCGCCGGCCGCGCCGGTCCAGGCCCAGGCTCCGGCGAAGCCCGCCGCGCAGGCCCAGGCCGCCGCCGTACCGCCCGCTCCCGCGCAGGCGGCCCCGGCCCCCGCGAAGCCCGCCGCCGCACCGGCGAAGGCGGCGCCCGCGAAGGCGGCGCCCGCCACCGAGGCGCCCGCGGGCCCCGAGTACGTGACGCTGCGCGGCCCGTCGGCCGCCGTCGCGAAGAACATGAACGCCTCGCTGGAGGTGCCCACGGCCACCTCCGTGCGCGCCGTCCCGGTGAAGCTGCTCTTCGACAACCGCATCGTCATCAACAACCACCTGAAGCGCGCGCGTGGCGGCAAGATCTCCTTCACGCACCTCATCGGGTACGCGATGGTGCAGGCGATCAAGGCCATGCCGTCGATGAACCACTCCTTCGCCGAGCGCGACGGCAAGCCGACGATGGTCAAGCCGGAGCACATCAACTTCGGTCTCGCCATCGACCTGGTGAAGCCCAACGGCGACCGCCAGCTCGTCGTCGCCGGCATCAAGAAGGCCGAGACGCTCAACTTCTTCGAGTTCTGGCAGGCGTACGAGGACATCGTCCGGCGCGCCCGCAACAACAAGCTGACGATGGACGACTTCACCGGCGTCACCGTCTCGCTGACCAACCCGGGCGGCCTCGGTACGGTGCACTCCGTACCGCGTCTGATGCCTGGTCAGTCGGTCATCATGGGCGTCGGTTCGATGGACTACCCGGCCGAGTTCCAGGGCACGTCGCAGGACACCCTGAACAAGCTGGGCATCTCCAAGGTCATGACCCTGACGTCGACGTACGACCACCGCGTCATCCAGGGCGCCGCCTCCGGCGAGTTCCTGCGGGTCGTCAGCCAGCTCCTGCTCGGCGAGAACGACTTCTACGACGAGATCTTCCAGGCGCTGCGCATCCCGTACGAGCCGGTCCGCTGGCTCAAGGACATCGACGCCTCGCACGACGAGGACGTCACGAAGCCCGCCCGGGTCTTCGAGCTGATCCACTCCTACCGCGTCCGCGGCCATGTCATGGCCGACACGGACCCGCTGGACTACCTCCAGCGCAAGCACCCCGACCTCGACATCACCGAGCACGGGCTGACGCTGTGGGACCTGGAGCGCGAATTCGCCGTCGGCGGCTTCGCGGGCAAGTCCATGATGAAGCTCCGCGACATCCTCGGCGTGCTGCGCGACTCGTACTGCCGCACCACCGGCATCGAGTTCATGCACATCCAGGACCCGAAGCAGCGCAAGTGGCTCCAGGACCGGATCGAGCGCGGCGCGCACTCCAAGCCGGAGCGGGAGGAGCAGCTGCGGATCCTGCGGCGGCTCAACGCGGCCGAGGCGTTCGAGACGTTCCTCCAGACGAAGTACGTCGGCCAGAAGCGGTTCTCGCTGGAGGGCGGCGAGTCCGTCATCCCGCTGCTCGACGCGATCATCGACTCGGCCGCCGAGTCCCGCCTCGACGAGGTCGTCATCGGCATGGCCCACCGCGGCCGGCTCAACGTCCTCGCGAACATCGTCGGCAAGTCGTACGCGCAGATCTTCCGCGAGTTCGAGGGCAACCTCGACCCGAAGTCGATGCACGGCTCCGGCGACGTCAAGTACCACCTGGGCGCCGAGGGCACCTTCACCGGTCTGGACGGCGAGCAGATCAAGGTCTCGCTGGCCGCGAACCCCTCGCACCTGGAGGCGGTCGACCCGATCCTGGAGGGCATCGCCCGCGCCAAGCAGGACATCATCAACAAGGCCGGTACGGACTTCACGGTCCTGCCGCTCGCGCTCCACGGCGACGCGGCCTTCGCGGGCCAGGGCGTCGTCGCCGAGACGCTCAACATGTCGCAGCTGCGCGGTTACCGCACCGGCGGCACGGTCCACGTCGTGATCAACAACCAGGTCGGCTTCACCGCCGCCCCGGAGTCCTCGCGCTCGTCCATGTACGCGACGGACGTGGCCCGCATGATCGAGGCGCCGATCATCCACGTGAACGGTGACGACCCGGAGGCCGTCGTCCGCGTCGGACGGCTCGCCTTCGAGTTCCGCCAGACGTTCAACAAGGACGTCGTCATCGACCTGATCTGCTACCGCCGCCGCGGCCACAACGAGGGCGACAACCCGCAGTTCACCAACCCGCAGATGGTCCGCCTGATCGACAAGAAGCGCTCGGTGCGCAAGCTCTACACCGAGTCGCTGATCGGCCGCGGCGACATCACGCTGGAAGAGGCGGAGCAGGCGCTCCAGGACTTCCAGGGCCAGTTGGAGAAGGTCTTCGCGGAGGTCCGCGAGGCCACCTCGCACGCCGGTCCCGTCCAGGTCCCGGACGCGCAGGCCCAGTTCCCGGTGACCGTGGAGACCGCGGTCTCCCAGGAGGTCGTCAAGCGGATCGCCGAGTCGCAGGTCAACATCCCGGACACCGTCACCGTCCACCCGCGCCTGATGCCGCAGATGCAGCGCCGCGCGGCCTCGGTGGAGGACGGCACGATCGACTGGGGCATGGGCGAGACCCTGGCCATCGGCTCGCTGCTGATGGAGGGCACGCCGGTCCGCCTCTCGGGCCAGGACACCCGCCGCGGCACGTTCGGCCAGCGCCACGCGGTCCTCGTCGACCAGGGCACGGGCGAGGACTACACCCCGCTCCAGTACCTGACCGCCGAGCAGGCCCGCTACAACGTCTACGACTCACTGCTCAGCGAGTACGCGGCGATGGGCTTCGAGTACGGCTACTCGCTGGCCAGGCCGGACGCGCTGGTCATGTGGGAGGCGCAGTTCGGTGACTTCGTCAACGGCGCGCAGACCATCGTGGACGAGTTCATCTCGTCGGCCGAGCAGAAGTGGGGCCAGACCTCCGGCGTCACGCTGCTGCTGCCGCACGGCTACGAGGGCCAGGGCCCGGACCACTCGTCCGCCCGCCCCGAGCGCCTGCTCCAGATGTGCGCGCAGAACAACATGACGATCGCCATGCCGACGCTGCCGTCGAACTACTTCCACCTGCTGCGCTGGCAGGTCCACAACCCGCACCACAAGCCGCTCGTCGTCTTCACCCCGAAGTCGATGCTGCGTCTGAAGGCGGCGGCGTCCACGGCGGAGGAGTTCACCACCGGCGGCTTCCGCCCGGTGATCGGCGACGGCAGCGTGGACCCGGACGCGGTCCGCAAGGTCGTCTTCTGCACCGGCAAGGTCTACTACGACCTGGACGCCGAGCGGAAGAAGCGCGGCGTCACGGACACCGCGATCCTGCGTCTGGAGCGGCTGTACCCGCTGCCGGGCGCGGAACTCCAGGCCGAGATCGCCAAGTTCCCGAACGCCGCGAAGTACCTGTGGGCGCAGGAGGAGCCGGCGAACCAGGGTGCCTGGCCGTTCATCGCGCTCAACCTGATCGACCACCTGGACCTGGCGGTCGGCGCCGACATCCCGCACGGCGAGCGGCTGCGGCGCATCTCGCGCCCGCACTCCTCGTCCCCTGCGGTCGGCTCGGCCAAGCGCCACCAGGCGGAGCAGGCGCAGCTCGTCAACGAGGTCTTCGACGCCTGACCCCGGTACGGCTCGGAACGGAACGGAGGGCCCGGCCCCGCGGCGACGCGGGACCGGGCCCTCCGGCGTTGTCCGGTGACGCCGTGGCGCCATGGTGCCGTGGCGCGTTGTCCGGTGGCGCCGTGGTGCGGGAGCCCGGCGGAGAAAGAGGAAGCCGAGCAACACCTGTATGTTGCACCGTGATTGCTATGATCCTCAGATTACTTCCAGACAAAAATCCCACCCGGGAGTGGGACGTGATGCCCTGGGCCGGACGCGACTCATGTGGGTTCGCGTGCACGCTGCAGGCGGTATGAGGGGCCCTTACCTGTCGATGTCTCAGGCTCTTCGCAGCAGCGGAAACCAGGCCGATCAGCCTGTCCCCCCTTCGGAACGCGAGAATGGAGGCACGGGCAGATGACCTGCTTTCAGGTCCATCCCGCCCCACGCACACCATGCAGACCACAGACAACAGCCTGACCTGGCTCCTCGAAAACCTGCTGGAACGCACCCCCGCGACCCGGCACGCCCTCGTACTCTCCCGCGACGGACTCAAACTCTGCTGGAGCCGTCACCTCACCCTTGACCAGGCCGACCAGCTCTCCGCCATCTGCTCCGGCATCCAAGCCCTGGCCCAAGGCGCCTCGGTCGAGTTCGGCGACGGCAGCGGCGGCGTACGCCACTCCATGACCGAATTCCACGGGGGGCTCCTCTTCATCGTCGCCGCCGGCGACGGGGCACACCTCGCCGTCATCGCCGGGGACGGAGCCGACCCCGGCGCGGTAGGCCATCAGATGACGGAAATGGTCGAGCAGATCGGTGAGCACCTGCGGGCCGAACCGCGCTCTCCCGGCCGGAACAGCTCCCCCTCATGAGCCGTCGGCCCGACGTCGGGGATCCTGACCGGCTGTACACCGTCACCGGTGGCCGCAGCCAGGCCGACAGCGACACCTTCGACCTGGTCACCCTGATCGTCGCCGAGTGCCGGCCGACACCCGGCATGCAGTCGGAACACGTCCGCATCCTCGACCTCTGCGGTCACCCCACCGCCGTCGTCGAGATATCCGCCGAGCTGAAACTGCCCGTCATGGTCGTACGGATTCTTCTCGGCGACCTCCTCGCCACGAGTCGCATCACCGCTCGGCACCCCACCGCGGCCCGCTCCGACGACCTGCCCGACTCCGCCTTCCTGAAGGAGGTGCTCCATGGACTCCGCAACCTCTGAGCTGCCGGCCCGGACCCCCCTGGCCGACGCTGCCGAGACCGGGCTGAAGATCGTCGTCGTGGGCGGCTTCGGCGTCGGAAAGACCACCCTCGTCAGATCCGTCAGCGAGATCCGGCCACTCAACACCGAAGAAGTCATGACCGAGGCGGGGGTCGGGGTCGACCAGACCGACGGACTGCCGAACAAGACAACCACCACCGTCGCCTTCGACTTCGGCCGCATCAGCCTCAACGAGCGCATGGTGCTCTACCTGTTCGGCGCGCCCGGCCAGGAACGGTTCTGGTTCCTGTGGGACCGCCTCTTCTCCGGCACACTCGGCGCGGTCGTCCTGGTCGACACCCGGCGGATGAGCGATTCCTGGTACGCCATCGACCGGCTCGAACACCACAGGACCCCGTTCGTCGTCGCCGTCAACCGGTTCCACGACGACCCGTCCGAGTTTCCGCTGGAGGAGATCCGGCAGGCGCTCGCACTGCCGGAGCACGTGCCGCTGATCGACTGCGACGCACGGCTGCGTTCGTCCGGCAAGAACGTCCTGATCACCCTCGTGGACCACCTCTACGCACTCGCCATCGCCCGGGAGACGACACCGTGACCGACCCCGCAGGACTCCCCCCGGGCCAGGCCCCGCCGCCGGGCTGCCCGGCGCACTCCGGCGCGGTGCGACTGGCCGGGCTGGAGTACCGGCAGACCCCGGCGCAGCTCTACCGCTCCCTGCGCAAGGACCACGGCGCGATCGCCCCCGTCCTGCTGGACGGGGACATCCCCGCGTGGCTGGTACTCGGCTACAGCGAGGTCTCCTACGTCACCAACGAGCACGAGCTGTTCGCCCGTGACTCCCGACGCTGGAACCAGTGGCCGCACATCCCCGACGACTGGCCGCTGATGCCGTTCGTCGGCTATCAGCCCTCCGTCATGTTCACCGAGGGGGAAGAGCACCAGCGCCGCGCCGGCGTCATCACCGACGCGCTGGAGGCCGTCGACCAGTTCGAACTCGCCAGGACCTGCCAGCACATCGCCGAAGGGCTCATCGACACCTTCGCGGGCAGCAGCCACGCGGAGCTCGTCACCATGTACGCCCACGCGCTGCCGCTGCGGACCGCGCTTCATCTCTGCGGTCTGCCGTCCACCAGCACGGAAGCCGACGAGCTCGTACGGGACCTGCGGATCACCCTGGACACCGCCCCCGACGAGGACCAGGTCACCGCCTACGCGCGGCTGGGCGAACGCGTGAATCAGCTCATCGAGGATCAGCGGAACAGCCCCGGCTCCAATCTCACCTCCCGCATGCTCGCGCATCCGGCGGGGCTCACGGACGAGGAGGTCCGCGCGGACCTGATCGCCATCCTCTCCGCCGTGCAGCAGCAGACATCCAACTGGATATCCAACGGCCTGCGTCTTCTGCTGACCGACGACCGGTTCGCGCTGAACGTGGCCGGCGGACGGCTCAGCGTCGGGCAGGCCCTCAACGAGGTGCTGTGGCTGGACACCCCCCTGCAGAACTTCATCGGCCGCTGGGCGGTACGCGACACCCAACTCGGCGGCCAGCACATCAAGGCGGGCGACTGCCTGGTCCTCGGCCTCGCCGCGGCCAACACGGACCTGAGCATCTGGCCCGAGGGGTACGTCGGTGCCGAGAACTCCGCGCACCTGTCCTTCGGCAACGGCGAACACGGCTGCCCCTACCCGGCTCCGCTCCTCGCCGATGTCATCGCCCGCACCGCCATCGAGACGCTGCTGGAACGCCTGCCCGACATGATGCTGTCCGGAGAGCCCGAGGAACTGACCTGGCGCACCTCGACCTGGTCGCGAGGGTTGCTCGCGCTGCCCGTGGAGTTCACCCCCGTCGCCCAGTAGAGCCGTACCCGGACCGTGGGGGGGCCAGGGCCGGTACGCGCGGCGGAGAATTCAGGCCATGGATTTCGGTACTCAGGCCCACTATTGTCTGAGGTCCGGCAGGCCCCCGGGCGGGGCCGCTCCGGCGGGACGCCCATCAGGCGTTCATCACGGGCAGTAAGTACGGAAGGCGCAGAAGATGGGCAAGCTAGACGGCAAGGTCGCCATCATCACCGGGGCCGCCCAGGGCATGGGCGAGTCACACGCCCACCGGTTCGTCTCCGAAGGCGCCAAGGTCGCGCTCACCGACCTCAACGAAGAACGCGGGAAGGAAATCGCCGCGGAGCTCGGCGAGAACGCGATCTTCCTGCGGCACGACGTCACGTCCTCGGCCGACTGGCGCCGCGTGCTCCAGGAGACCGAGGAAGCCTTCGGCACGGTCACCGTCCTGGTCAACAACGCGGGCATCCTCGGCCCGGTGACCCCGACCGTCGAACTCGGCGAGGAGGAGTACCTCCACGTCTGCGCCGTCAACCAGCACTCGCAGTACTACGGCATGAAGACCGTCATCCCCTCCATGCAGCGGGCCGGAGGAGGCTCGATCGTCAACGTCTCCTCCATAGCGGGCATCGTCTCGATCGTCGGCGCGCCGAACCTCGCGTACGTCGGCAGCAAGTTCGCCTCCCGGGGCATGACCAAGCACGTCGCCGTGCAGTACGGCCCCGACAACATCCGCGTCAACTCGGTCCACCCCGGCTACATCAAGACCCCCATGATGGCGGCGGCAACCGACGAGAACGGCGGCGGAATCGCCGAAACGGTTCCGCTGCGCCGCATGTCCGAGGCGGACGAGGTGTCCAGCCTGGTCCTCTTCCTCGCCTCCGACGACTCCTCCTACATCAGCGGCACCGAGCACATCATCGACGGCGGCCTGACCGCTCAGTAAGGCCCCTGCCGCCACGCCGATGAGGACCGCGCCGCCTCGAAGCCGGCGACCTCGAAGCGGGGCCGTCG
>NZ_JBHZEJ010000047.1:52681-66247 GCF_042756365.1 Streptomyces sp. NPDC059092 | reverse complement strand
CCGGGTGCGGCCCCCACGGGCGGTCACCCGGCACCGCGGAACCCCGCACCCGTTCACGGCCCGCCGTCCGCCGCCGCGTCGTCGAGGCAGGTCTCGGTGGACGCCACCGCGAGCAGCCGCCCGGATCCGGCGTCCCGCAGCGCCATGTCGGCGATCTCCGCGCCCGGCCGGCGGACGCCGCGCCAGCGGCGCACCTCGATGTGGAAGACGGCCCCGGGATCCGCGTTGCCGAAGAAGCCGATCCGCTGGTCCACCACACGGCGGCCGACGAACGCCGCGTCGCCCCGGCCCAGCGAGCGCCACAGCCGCAGCAGGGCGGTGTCGAAGATGGCGAAGTACGCGGCGAAGTACATCAGGCCCGCGCCGTTCAGGTCCCGGACCACGTCGAGTTCGTAACGGCAGGTGGGACCGGGAGCCGCCGGGGCGAAACCGGGCGGGGGAGCGGAGTGGAAGGTGCCGGCCTCGCGGGCCCGGCCGACGAGGGAGCGCGGCGAGTGGGCGTTCGGCAGCCGTGGCAGATGCCGGTGGGTGAAGTCGGGGGGCGCGGTGAGCGCGAGGCCTTCGTTGCTGCCGGGGCGGGAGCGCGCGATCCAGCGGTTGTAGTTCTCCGCGTACAGGCAGTCGGCCCGCGGGCGCTCGTAGAACTCCGCCGCGTCCAGCGGCCCGTCGGGTACGTCGAGCCCTGCCGGGGCGAGCCGGTGCAGGGTGACCGCGGACTGGCCGCCGTACTGGAACACCCGTGAATCGACGCGCAGTTCGTCGCCGAAGGTGAGGCCGTGCGGGTGGAGCGTGCGCCCGCCGCGCACCCGGTAGTAGTAGAACGACAGGTACGCGGGCCGGCCGTCGGCGGCCCGGGCGGCGTGCACGTTGGTCCCGCAGGCCGCCGCCACCGCGTCCCAGGTCCAGTCGCCGATCTGGCCGAAGACCAGGGAACCTCCGCCGCACATGGCGGGCGAGACCAGTACCTCGCGGCGCAGCGAACTCGGGTCGGGCCGGTGGAGGCGGTGCCCGGTCGGAAAGCCGGCCCGCGTCGACTCGCTCATGTGCCGCTCGGCGCCACGGTGCGGCGGCGGGCACGGAATCCGCCCGCCACCCTCACGAAGGCGTCGTTGTCGTGGGGCGAGCCTACCGAGACCCGTACCCCCTCGCCGGGGAAGACCCGTACGGAGACGCGGTGTTCGGCGCACCACGCGCCGAACACGGCGGCCTCCGCGCCGAGGCGCAGCCACAGGAAGTTCGCCTGGCTGTCCGGGACCTGTTCACCCTGGGCGAGGAGCGCGGCCCGGACCCGGGCGCGCTCCGCGACCGTGCTCTCCACCCGTTCCAGCAGTGCGTCGCGCAATCCCAGCGCGGCCACCGCGGCCGCCTGCGCGGCCGAGTTCACCGCGTACACCAGACAGGCCCGGCGCAGCAGCGCCACCACCCGCGCGTCGCCCACCAGGTAACCGACGCGCAGCGCGGCCAGCCCGTAGGCCTTGGAGAAGGTGCGCAGGACGACGACGTTCGGATGATGCGCGGCCAGCGCCAGGCCGTCGGCGGAGCGTGGATCGCGGACGTACTCGGCGTAGGCCTCGTCGAGGGCGACCAGGCAGGTGCGGGGAACGCGCGCGAGGAACGCCGTCAGGTCGGCACGGGAGACGACGGTCCCCGTCGGGTTGTTCGGGTTGCACACGATCACCAGTCGGGTGGCGTCCGAGATCCGGTCCGCCATGGCCGTCAGGTCGTGCGCCTCGCCGGTCAGCGGCACCCGCACCGACCGCACGCCGGCGAGCCCGGCGAGGACCGGGTACACCTCGAACGACCGCCAGCCGTGGACCACTTCCGCGCCCGGCG
Source organism: Streptomyces sp. NPDC059092 (assembly GCF_042756365.1). Lineage (NCBI taxonomy): Bacteria > Bacillati > Actinomycetota > Actinomycetes > Kitasatosporales > Streptomycetaceae > Streptomyces > Streptomyces sp. NPDC059092. The sequence goes on along the minus strand of NZ_JBHZEJ010000047.1, from coordinate 64,414 downwards.
CGGCGACCACCTGGAACAGCGTCTGGAGAAGCGCCACCGAACCGGCACCCACCACGATCCGGTCGGTGTCCACACCCAGCCGCCCGGCCAGGGCACGGGTCAGCGCCCGGCACTCCGGGTCCGGGTAGCGGTTGACGTCCTGTCCCGCCGCGGCGACGGCCGCGGCGATGCCCGGCAGAGGGGTGTGCGGCGACTCGTTCGCCGACAGCGGCAGCGCGCGTGCCGCGGCGTGGACGCCTTCGGACGGCCGGTAGGCGGACAGTTCGTCGAGGAAGGGGCTGAGCCGGGGCAGGGTCATGGGGCTCCCAGTGAGGAGGAACGTGGCTGTCGCGTACGTCGGCACCACCGTGGGCCGGGCCCGGCCGGACGGGCCGCCGTGCCCACGGGGGTCAGGACGGCCCGCCGGGCCCCGCGGCGGCACACCGCTCGGCCATCAGATCGGCGACGTCCGCGACGGTGCCGGCCGCCAGCACCTCGTAGTCGTGGACCTCGATGCCGTACCGGCCGTTCAGCAGCGCCACCAGCTCCAGCACGGCCAGCGAGTCGAGACCGACCTCCGCGCGGCTCGCCGTCGGAGTAACGTCCTCGGCACGCACCTGGAGGTCGTCGACCAGGATGCCCTTGAGTTCCTCGTACACGTGTACAGGCCTTTCTCGTCTCGGCTCTCGTCTCAGCCGGTGCCGTCGGACGGTGCCGCGGCGGCCCGTCGCGGACCGGACGCGCCGGATGTACCGGACGCGCCGGAACCCTCCCGGAGGGCGAAGGCGACGTCCATGATCAGGTCTTCCTGGCCGGCCACGGCCTGGCGCCGACCGAGTTCGAAGAACACGTCGCGCGGGTCGACGCCCTGACGCCCGGACACGTCGAGGACACGGTTCTTGAATCCGGAGAACACCCCCGACAGGCCGCTGACGATGCCCACCGAGTCGATCGTCGGCGGCCTCGGCATCAGTTCGCGCTCGGCGATGTCCGCCGCGTCGAGCAACGCGTACAGATCGATGCCGGTGCGCCACCCGACCCGCTCCAGGACCGGGACCAGCACCTCCAACTGGGTGTTGCCGGCTCCGGCGCCGAAACCCCGGGCACAGGCGTCCAGGATGTCCGCGCCCGCCTCGACGGCGGCGAGCGAGTTGGCGACGGCCATCCCCAGGTTGTTGTGGCCGTGGAACATGATCGGCACGTCGACCGCGGCTCGCATCGCCGCGATCCGGTCGGTCACGTCCGCCGGGAGGAAGTGGCCCGCGGAGTCCAGGATGCCGACCCCCTGGGCGCCGTACCCCACCAGCCGGGCGCACTGCTCCGCCAGTTGGGCGGGCGAGGCCATGTGGCTCATCAGCAGCACACCGTGCGCCTCGACACCCCGCTCGCGCAGCATCCCGAGGTGACGCTCGGCGAGGTCGCCCTCGATGCAGTGGGTACCGATGCGCACCACGTCCGCGCCGTGCGAGACCGCGCGCCGCAGGTCGTGCAGGGTGCCCCAGCCGGGCAGCATGAACACCCCCATCCGGCTGTTCGGCAGGGCCTCACGAACCACCGACAGCATCTCGTCGTCACTCAGCAGGGCCCGGCCCGCCTGAAGCGAGGACGCCCCCAGTCCGTTGCCGTGCCCGACCTCGACGACCGGCACGCCGGCCGCGTCCGCCGCCTCGGCGTAGGCGCGCAGTTGGGGCGCCGACAACTGGTGGCGGACGGCGTGGTGGCCGTCGCGCAGCGTCGGGTCGTGGATCAGGACGTGCCCGCGGCCGGTGTCGTCCGGGGCCGTTGTCTGCTGGTTCATGACCTCTCCGTGGGGATGGCGGCGGAGCGGACCCGGTCAGCGGCGTGCAGTTCCGCCACCCGCAGCGCGGCGGAGTTGATGATGTCGAGATTGCCCGCGTAGCGCGGGACGCGGTCACCGCCGGCGGTGACCTGCACGGCGACGAAGGCCCGGTCGCCCTCGGCGACGCACGCCGACACCTCGAACCCGGCCGCGTACTCCCGCACCCGGCAGGCGGCTTCCTCGACGGCGGCCTCCACCGACTCCCGCGCGAGGCCCTCGCCCAGCAGCGACATCGCGACGCGGAACATCGCCGGTGGCCGGGCGGGGGAGACGTTCAGGATCGCCTTGACGTCCTTGACCCCCGTGAAGTCACGCACCGCGTCCTGTGTGGTCGCCACGTACTCGTCGAGGTTGAGCCGCGTGCCCCGGCCCACGCTCGGACTGGCCGCCGTCGTCACCACCTCCACGTGGTCGACGCGGTGCCGGCGGGTGATGGCGTGCAGCAGCGGGATCGACGCCTGGCCGCCGCAGCTGACCATGCTCATGTCCCGCCGCCCGGCCGCCTCCGCGCCGTTCACCGCCGGTACCACCATGTGCCCGACCCGGCTCGGCGTCAGGTCGATCAGGACCGTCCCCGACGCGGCGAGCAGTGCGGCGTGTTCGGCGTGCGCCATCGCGTTCGTCGCGTCGAACACCACGTCGACGGGCTCGTCCGCCGTCAGCAGGGAGTGGATGCCTTCGGTGGCCGTGGCCAGCCCCATCGCCTTCGCCTGCCGCAGCCCCGGTGTGTCCGTGGCGCGCGCCACGACGAGCGGGTTGGCCAGGACGTCCGACCGCACCGCTTTCGCCGCCAGGTCGATCCCGATGAGCCCCGCGCCCAGCACGGCCACGGACAGCCGTCCGCTTCGATTCATGGCTTGTCGCCTTTCCCGCTCCGTGCTCCGCCTCGGCTGGAGCACACGGCGTGTGGAGTACACGGCGTTCCGTCGGATCCGGTCCCGCCCCGACGCCGTCCGTCGGTACGTCCGGGCGTGGACGCTGCTCAGGAGGCGCCGTCCACGTGCAGCGTGACGGCGCCCAGCCGGTCGAACTCGGCGACGAAGGAGTCGCCGGCCCGCATCGGGACCGCCGCGTGCAGCGCGCCGGTCATCACCAACTGGCCGGCCGCGAGCGTCACGCCGCGCGTCCCCAGCGTGTTCGCCAGCCAGGCCACCACGGAGTACGGGTCGCCCAGCGCGGCGGCTCCCGCACCGGTCGCCACCAGGTCGCCGTTGCGCTGGAACACCATCCCGGTCAGCCGCAGATCGACACCGGCCGGCGGGGTCAGCGGCGTACCCAGCACCACCGCACCGTTGGAGGCGAGGTCGGCGATGGTGTCGGCGAGCCCGATACGCCAGTCGACGATCCGCGAGTCGACGATCTCCAGCCCCGCCAGCACCTCCGCGACCGCCTCGCGGGCCTGGGCCGTGGTCACCCCGGGCCCCTTCAGCGGCGCCCCGAGCCGGAACACGATCTCGGCCTCGACCTTGGGACTGATGAACGACCCCGGTGACACCCGCGTGCCGGTCGCGTACACGGTGGAGGCCAGCACCGGCCCGTAGTCCGGGGTGTCGACGCCGAACATCTCCTGCATCGGCGCGGACGTCAGCCCCGCCTTGTAGCCGACGACGCGATCGCCGTCCGCCAGCAGCAGCCGTACCAGCTCCTGCTGCACGGCGTAGCCGTCGTCCATGCCCAGAGTGGGGTCGGTGTCGGTGAAGGGCGCCACCGGCGTGCCGTGGGCGCGCGCCTCGTACAGGGCTCGCGCCCGGGAGGCGATGTCCTGGTCCGGCATCGTGAAGCTGCTCCTGTCCATGTTTGCGTCAACCGGCCGCCACCTTGGTGCCGACTACTGGTGCCGACTGCTGATGCCGTCTAACCGGCGGCCACGAACACCCGGCTGCCGGGCATCCGCAGGGGGGTGCTCGACACGTCGGTGAACCCGGCGCGGCGGAACGCCTCGTGCCACGTGTCCTTCGGCGGCAGGTTCACCTCCATCGAGGAGGCGTGCAGATAGCTGAACAACGCGCTGAAACCACGTTCCCGCGGCTCCGCCACGTACGGCACCGCGTCCGTCACCACCATGCGGCCGCCTTCCGTGAGGGAAGCCCGGCAGGCGCGCAGTACTCCGTCGAGGACCTCCGGGCGGCCCACCACGTCGTGCAGGACGAACCCGGCGTGCACGACGTCCGCGCCGCGCACCGGCCCCGGATCGTCGGCCAGCGACTCGATCGAGCGGTGCACCACGTCCAGCCGGTCGGCCAGCCCCGCCCGGCGCGCGGCCCGCCGGGCCTCCTCGCAGGCGGCGCCGCTCAGGTCCAGGGCCAGCCCCGTGCTCCCGGGCAGGCTGCCCAGCAGCCGGAGCAGCAGCCCGCCCGCGCCCGCCCCGAGGTCGACGATGCGACGCGGTGCGCCGGAGACGATCTCCTCGACCACGCCGGGATAGAACCCCCGTGAGCCGATCCACCGGGAGGACACCGCGACCCGGCGGCCGTCCCGGGAGTACGTGGCGCCGGCCCTCTTCGGGTCCCGCATGAACAGCGCCGCGTGGTCGATGTAGGGGCGGTTGGCGTTCAGCGCCCAGGACAGGTAGCCGGCCCGGTAGCGGCGGTCGGCGAGGTCCGCGCCGGGGCTGTAGGGTCCCGTGTCGCCGTCGCCGCTGATGAGCCCCGCCGACACCAGGGCGCGCAGATAGCGCGCGGCGCCCTCCTCGGGCACGGCGGCCAGGGCGGCGGCCTCGGCCAGCGTGAACGGCTCGCCGCGGTCCAGCAGGTCGGACAGTCCCAGTTCCTCGGCGATTTCGAGCAGAGCCGCGTCGGCCGCGAGATCGGCGGCGGCCTCCGCGGAGTCGGTCCCGGTCATGCGTCACTCCCGAGGGCGAAGGGGGCAGATGAGCAGGTGCGCAGGTCGTGGCGGAGGGTGCGGGGCGTGCGCGGTGCGTGAAAGAGGCCGCCACGCGTAGAGCCGCGTGGCCGGCCAGGCTTCACCGCCGGGCCGGGGGACCGGCACCGGCGCCCGGTTCCTCCAGCGCCAGGATGGGGCGGTTCCGGCGCGGGCGGTATCCGCGAGCCCCGCCGTTACGGTCGCCGAACCCCCCTGCCTCTACTCCCCGGACGCGTCGCCCGGCCCCTCCTCGCCCCGTCCGCCGTCCCTCCCGGCACACCGCCGCCGGCCCCACGAAGCCCGGTGTCCCTGAGGACCGGGTCCGGCGGTGGTCGTAACTGTGGCTCCCACCGATGCCCGGGTCCGGTGGTTCTCAGCAGCATCGCAACCGCCCACATCGAGCCGGAAGGCGCTCGCACAGTCGGCCCCGCCCGCTTTGAGGAGTGCACGTGATTCCTGCGTCGTATGCGCAACGTCGGCTGTGGCTCGTGGACCGGCTGGAGGGAGCGAGCGCGCTCTACAGCATCCCACTGGTGCTGCGGTTGTCCGGTGCGCTGGACGTGCCCGCCCTGCGAGCCGCGCTGCGGGACGTGGTGGCCCGTCACGAGGCACTGCGGACGAGGTTCCCCCAGGTGGACGGCGAACCCGTGCAGGACGTCGTGCCGGTCGGCGGCCTCCCGGACCTGCTGACCGTCGACGCCGTGCGGGCCGACGAGCTGGAGGCCGAGATCGGCCGCACCGCTCTGCACGTCTTCGACCTGACGTCCGGCATCCCCTGCCATGCCCGGCTGCTGACCGTCGACGACCGGACGTCGGTGCTCGTGCTCGCCCTGCACCACATCGCCGCCGACGGCTGGTCGGCCGGCCCGCTCTGGCGCGATCTCTCCGCCGCCTACGCCGCGCGCCTGGCCGGCACCGAGCCCGACCTCGCACCGCTGCCGGTGCAGTACGCCGACTACACCCTGTGGCAGCGAGAACTGCTCGGCGACGCCGACGACCCCGGCAGCCTCCTCACGGAGCAACTCGCGTACTGGCGCTCGGCGCTGGCCGGAGCCCCCGAGGAACTCGCGCTGCCCGTCGACCGGCCACGGCCCGCCGTCTCCGCGCACGACGGAGGCACCGTACGCCTCGACGTCCCGGCCGTCCTGCACGCCGAACTCGCCGAACTGGCGCGGACCGAGGACGCCACCATGTTCATGGTCTGGCACGCCGCGGTCGCCGTGCTGCTCTCCAAGCTCGGTGCCGGTGACGACATCCCGGTCGGCAGCCCTTTCGCCGGACGCAACGAGGCCGACCTGGAGGACCTCGTCGGGTTCTTCGTCAACACCCTGGTCCTGCGCACGGACCTGACCGGCGACCCCGCCTTCACCGAGATCCTCCAGCGGGTACGCCGCACCGCCGTGCGGGCCCTGGAACACCAGGACGTGCCCTTCGAGCGGCTCGTGGAGGAACTCGCCCCGGCCCGCTCACTGACCCGCCATCCCCTCTTCCAGACCAACCTCACCCTGCACAACGTCCCGCAGGCCCCGCTCGACCTGCCCGGCCTGACGGCCGTCGCGCAGACCGCGCAGCTGCCGCTGGTCAAGTTCGACCTCGACTTCCAGGTCATGGAACGGTTCGACGAGCAGGGCCGGCCCGCCGGTCAGCACCTCGAACTCCACTACTCCGCCGACCTGTTCGACCACGCCACCGCCGAGACGTTCGCCGACCGGCTGCTGCGTGTCCTCCGGCAGGCCGTCCGCTCGCCGCACGGCCCGCTGCACACCGTCGACGTCCTCACACCCGCCGACCACGAGCGGCTCCTCGCCGCCACGGGCGCCACCGGGCCCCCGCCGCCCGGCGCGACCGTGCCCGGCCTCTTCGCCGTCCAGGCCGCCGCCCACCCCGGCACGGTGGCCGTCACGGCCGGCGCGACGACACTGACGTACGCCGAACTCGACGCCGGCGCCAACCGGCTGGCCCGCCATCTCGTCGCGCACGGCGCGGGTCCCGAGACCCGGGTCGCCGTCGCCATGGACCGCACCCCCGACCTGATCACCGCCCTCCTCGCGGTCATGAAGGCGGGCGCCGCCTATCTGCCGGTCGACCCCGCGTACCCGGCCGCCCGGATCGCCGCCGTCCTCGCCGACGCCGCCCCCGCCGTGCTGCTCACCACCGCCGGCATCGCCGCACACGGCACCGGCGACCCGGCCGTGCCCCGCGTGGTGCTCGACGACCCGGCCGTCCGCGCCGCCCTCGCCCTCCACGCGCCGGACCCGCTCACCCAGGACGAACGCACCGCCCCGCTGCTCCCCGGCCACCCCGCCTACGTCATCCACACCTCGGGCTCCACCGGCGCCCCGAAGGGCGTCGTCGTCACCCACGCCCAGGTCACCACACTGCTACGGTCCGCCGCCGACCGGTACGGCTTCGGCACCGACGACGTCTGGACCTGGTTCCACTCCTTCGCGTTCGACTTCTCGGTGTGGGAGCTGTGGGGCGCGCTGCTCACCGGCGGCCGGCTCGTCGTCGTCGACCACGACACCTCCCGCTCACCACGGGACTTCCGGGACCTGCTGATCCGCGAAGAGGTCACCGTCCTCAGCCAGACCCCTTCCGCCTTCCACCAGCTCGCGCACGCCGACTCCCAGGAGCGTACGTACTCGGGTCTCCGGCCGGTGCGGCGCGTGGGGGCCCCCGGCACGAGGGATTCCGGCCGGCACACCGGGAGCACGTACCGGACGCCGCTCCTCGACCGGCGAAACCTGCCGGCCACGGCACTGGGCGCCCGGCTGCGGCTCGTCGTGTTCGGCGGCGAGGCACTGGACCCCGCACGGCTCGCCGACTGGCGGGCCCGCCACGGCGCCGACGGCCCGCGCCTGGTCAACATGTACGGCATCACCGAGACGACCGTGCACGTCACCCACCTCGACCTCCACGCGGACGGGGAAGCCGGGCCGCACGGCACCAGCCCCATCGGCAGCCCCCTGGATCACACCCGTGTGCACGTCCTCGACGGCGCCCTGCGGCCGGTGCCGCCCGGCGTGGCCGGCGAGATGTACGTCACCGGCTCCGGAGTGGCCCGCGGCTACCTGGACCAACCCGGCCTGACCGCCGCACGGTTCGTGGCCTGCCCCTTCGAGCCCGGCACCCGTATGTACCGCACCGGCGACATCGCCCGCCGCGCCGCCGACGGCACCCTCCACTACCTGGGCCGCGCCGACAGCCAGGTGAAACTGCGCGGCTTCCGCATCGAACCCGGCGAGGTGGAGGCCGCCCTCCTCGGTCACGCACAGGTCGCCCAGTCGGCCGTCGTGGTCCGTACGGACACCCCCGGCGACCACCGCCTCGTCGGCTACCTGGTGCCCCACCACCCGGCCGACGCCGCCGGGGAAGCCGGCTCCGCCCTGGCCCGCGAAGTGCTCGCGCACGCCGCGGGACTGCTGCCCGCCCACATGGTGCCCGCGGTCTGCGTACCGCTGGAGCGGCTGCCGCTCACCGTCAACGGCAAGCTCGACCGTGCCGCGCTGCCCGCACCCGGCCGCGGGAGCGACCCGGCCGGCGGACGGGGCCCCGCCACCGTGCGCGAGGAGATTCTCTGCGCGGTCTTCGCCGACGTCCTCGGTGTGCCCAGGGTCGGGGCCGACGACAACTTCTTCGTGCTCGGAGGACACTCCCTGCTCGCCGTGCGGATGCTGGAGCGGCTGCGAGAGCGGGGCGTCTGGGTCGACATGCGGACCCTGTTCACCGCCCCCACGCCCGCCCGGCTCGCCGCCGTCGCCGGCCGCGAGCCCGTCGAGGTCCCCGAGGGCTCCGTGCCGCCCGGCGCCACCCGCGTCACCCCCGAAATGGTGCCACTGGCCGGTCTCACCGAGGCCGAACTGCGCACCGTCAGCGACGCGGTCCCCGGCGGCGCGGCGAACATCGCCGACGTCTACCGGCTCGGCCCGCTCCAGGAAGGCCTGTTCTTCCACCACCGGCTGCACAGCGAGAGCGACACCGACGGCGTCGACCCCTACGTGGTGCGCTACGCCATGCGGTTCGACACCCGGCACCTGCTCGACTCCTTCCTCGCGGCCTGGCCGCACGTCATCGACCGGCACGAGGTGTTGCGCACCTCCCTGGCCTGGACGGACCTGCCGCACGCCGTGCAGGTCGTGCACCGGCACGCCGACCTGCCCGTCACCGAGGTCGACCTCGGTGACGGCCTCACCGACGGCGAAACGGACCCCGTCGAACAACTGCTGGCCCACGGCGACGACCCCATGGACCTGCGCCGCGCCCCGCTGATGGACCTCCGGATCGCCGCCGAACCCGGCACCGGCCGATGGCTGCTCGTCGTCCGTATGCACCACATCACCCAGGACCACACCACCCTCGAACTGGTGCTCCGCGAGGTCACCGCCGTCCTCGACGGACACGGCGACGACCTGCCCGCCCCGCTGCCCTACCGCGCCTTCGTCGGTCAGGCCCTGCTGGGCATGTCCGCCGAGGAGCACACCGCGCACTTCACCCGCGTACTGGGCGACGTCACCGAACCCACCGCACCCTTCGGGGTGCCGCAGGTGCGCGGTGACGGACGCGACGTCGCCGAACGCCGCACCTCCCTCGACCCGCTGGTGGCCGCCCGACTGCGCGAACAGGCCCGGCGCGCCGGAGTGAGCGCCGCCACCCTCCTGCACGTGGTCTGGTCACGGGTCCTCGCCGCCGTCTCCGGACGTGACGACGTCGTCTTCGGCACCCTGCTCCTCGGCCGGACGCAGGCCGGCGGCGGCTCCGACCGGGCGCCCGGCATGTTCATCAACACCCTCCCCGTCCGGGCCCGTACCGCCGACACCGACGTGGCCGGCGCGGTCCACGCCATGCACACCCAGCTCGCCGAACTGATGGTCCACGAACACGCCTCGCTCGCCGCCGCCCAGCGCGCCGGCGGCGTCCGCGCGCCCGCACCGCTGTTCACCGCCGTACTCAACTACCGGCACAACTTCTCCCGTGCCCCCGGGACCGTCCTGCCCGCCGGTACCGAGGTCCTCACCTTCCGGGAGCGCACCAACTACCCGCTGGTCGTCTCCGTCGACGACGACGGCCAGGCGTTCGAGTTCGTCGTCCAGGCCGCCGCCGCGCTCGACCCCGACCTCGTCACCCGGCTGCTGCTCGCCACCACCGACCGCGTGGTCACCGCCCTCGAACAGGCCCCGGACACCCCGCTCGCCCATCTCGACGTGCTGCCGGCCGACGACCGGCACCGCATCCTCACCGAGTGGAACGACACCGGTCACCCCGACCTGGCGCCCACGCTCGCCGACCTGTTCGCCGACCGCGTCGCCACCTCCCCCCACGCCCACGCCCTCACCTTCGCCGACGAACACCTCGACTACGCCCAACTGGACGCGCGCGCCAACCGGCTGGCCCGCCACCTGGCAGCCCGGGGCGTCGGGCCCGAGGGACGCGTCCTCCTCCTCATGGACCGCTCGCCAGACCTCGTCGTCGCGCTCCTCGCGGTCCTGAAGGCCGGCGCCGCGTACGTGCCGGTCGACCAGGACCAGCCCGCCGAACGCATCGCCCGGCTGTGCGCCGACGCCGCCCCGGTCGCCGTGCTCACCACCCTCGCCACCGCACCGTCCGCGCCCGCGTCCGGCCCGGCCCCGATCGTCGTCGACGACCCGGCCGTCCGCTCCGCCGTCGCCGCGCACACCCCCGACCCGCTCACCCAGGACGAACGCACCTCCCCGCTGCGCCCCGGCCACCCGGCGTACGTCATCTACACCTCCGGCTCCACCGGCACCCCCAAGGGCGTCGTCGTCCCGCACTCCGGCGCCGTCAACCTCCTGGCCTTCGAGTGGCCGGGCCTGACCGCAGACAGCCGGCTGCTCCAATTCGCCTCCATCGGCTTCGACGTCGCGACCTGGGAAATCATGACGGCGTTCGCCGCCGGAGCCTGTCTCGTCGTCGCCCCCGCCGCCCGGCTGCTGCCCCGGGCCGGCCTGGAGGACGTCATCGAGCGGCACGCCATCACCCATCTGCAACTCCCGCCCACCGTCCTCGGCATGGTCGAGGACGACCACCGGCTCGCCTCCGTGCGTACCCTGCTGGTCGCGGGCGAGGCGCTCGGCACGGCGCTCGTCGACCGGTGGGGCGCCGACCGCTGGTTCGGCAACGCCTACGGCCCGACCGAGATCACCGTCATCGCCGCCGCCGACGGCCCGCTGCGTCCCGGCGACGCCCCCACCATCGGCCGCCCCCTGCCCGGCGTCCGCCTGTACGTCCTCGACGCCCGCCTCCGCCCCGTCCCCGACGGTGTCGACGGCGACCTGTACGTCGCGGGCGCGGGCCTCGCCCGCGGCTACCTCGACCGGCCCGGCCTCACCGCCGAGCGCTTCGTGGCCGACCCGTTCGGCCCCGCCGGCGCCCGCATGTACCGCACCGGTGACCTCGTGCGCCGTACCGCCGAAGGCCGGTTGCTGTACACCGGCCGCGCCGACGACCAGGTCAAGATCCGCGGCTTCCGCATCGAACCGGGCGAGATCGAGGCCCGGCTGACGGAACACGCACAGGTCGGCCAGGCCGCGGTCGTCGTCCGCGAGGACACCCCCGGCGACAAACGCCTCGTCGCCTACGTGGTGCCCGCCGGGTCCGGCGGCACGGACCTGCCCGTCGTGCTGCGCGCCCACCTCGGTGCCCGGCTGCCCGCCCACCTGGTGCCGAGCGCGTTCGTCACCCTGGACCGGCTGCCGCTGTCGGTCAACGGCAAACTCGATCGCGCCGCGCTGCCCGCCCCGGACCGCACCGGCGGCTCCGGAGCCCGTCCGGCCGGTGTGCGCGAGGAGTTGCTGTGTGCGGTGTTCGCCCAGGTTCTGGGCGTGGAGCGGGTCGGTGTGGACGACGACTTCTTCGCGCTCGGCGGGCATTCGCTGCAGGCGGTGCGCCTGGTCAACCGGATCCGTGCCGTTCTGGGCGTCGAGATCCCCGTGCATGCCGTCTTCGAGACGCCGACGGTGGCGGGGTTGGCTGTTCGGTTGGATGGGGTGGCGGGTGTGGGTGTGCGGGGTGCGGTGGTGGTGGGGGTGCGGCCG
>NZ_JBHZEJ010000047.1:0-52581 GCF_042756365.1 Streptomyces sp. NPDC059092 | reverse complement strand
CGCGGTTCGGGCAGGTGGATGGGGAGCCGTATCAGGTGGTGGTGCCGGTGTCGGAGGCGGTGGTGGAGCTGCCGGTGGTGGCGGTGTCGGAGGCGTTGGTGGAGGGGCGGATCGAGGAGGCGTGTGGTCATGTTTTCGATCTGGCCGGTGAGCTGCCGTTGCGTGCGTCGTTGTTGAGGGTGGGTGAGGAGAGTTCTGTTCTGGTGTTGGTGGTGCATCACATCGCGGGTGACGGGTGGTCGATGGCGCCGTTGTGGCGGGATGTTTCGACGGCTTATGCGGCACGTCGGGAGGGCGGGGCGCCGGACTTCGCGCCGCTTCCGGTCCAGTACGCCGACTACACCCTCTGGCAGCAACGGCTGTTCGGCGACCGGGACGCCCCCGACAGTCTGCTCGCCGCGGAGGTCGAGCACTGGAGGGCCGCACTCGACGGCATTCCCCGAGAACTCGCCCTCCCGTTCGACCGGCCCCGCCCGGCGGTGCCCGGACGCGGCGGCGGCTGGGCCGGCATCGACGTTCCCGGGGAGTTGCACGGGCGGCTGGCGGAGCTGGCGCGGGCCGAGGGTGTGACGATGTTCATGGTGTGGCAGGCGGCGGTGGCGGTGCTGCTGTCCCGGCTGGGCGCGGGTGAGGACATTCCTTTGGGCAGTCCGGTCGCGGGCCGTACCGACGAATCGCTGGAGGACCTGGTCGGGTTCTTCGTCAACACCCTGGTGCTGCGCACCGACCTGTCCGGCGACCCGACGTTCACCGAAGTCCTCGCCCGGGTGCGCACCTCCGCGCTGGACGCCCTCGACCACCAGGAGGTCCCCTTCGACCGCCTCGTGGAGGAACTCGCACCCGCCCGCTACACCGACCGCGCCCCCTTCTTCCAGGTCATGATGGCCGTGCAGAACGTGCCCCAGGCGGACGTCGCGCTGCCCGGCCTCGTCGTGGACGCCCGCCCCGGCGAGCCCAACACGGCCAAGGTCGACCTCGACTTCCAGGTCGTCGAACTCCCTGACGAGGCCGATGCGCCCGGCGGCATGACCGGCGGCCTCACCTACGCCACCGACCTCTTCGACCACACCACCGCCGAGGCCCTCGTCGGCCGGCTGCTGCGCGTCCTGGACGCCGTCACCGCCGACCCCGCCCGGCCCGTCGCCCGTATCGACCTCCTCGACCACGCCGAGCGGCACCGTCTGCTCACCGAGTCGAACGGCGCCCGCAGCGACACCCTGGCGCTCACCGTCCCCGAACTGTTCGGCATCCGCGCGTCCCGCGCCCCCAAGGCCGTCGCCCTCGTCTCCGGCACCGAGCAGGTCACCTACGGCGAACTGGACACCCGCTCCAACCGGCTCGCCCACCACCTCGTCCACCTCGGCGTCGGCCCGGAATCCCCGGTCGGCGTCGTCATGGACCGCTCCCCCGACCTGGTCACCACCCTGCTCGCCGTCCTCAAGGCGGGCGGCGTCTACGTCACCGTCGACCCCGCCCAGCCGGCCTCCCGCACCGCCGAGACGCTCCACCGCGCCGGAGTCGACGTGTGCCTGACCGACGGCCGCCACACCGACGTGGTGCGCGCACACGTCGCCACCGTCGTCGTCGCCGACGCGGGCGACGCGGAGTGGGCCGGCCGGCCCACCACCGCCGTCGCCGGCCGCACCCTGCCCGACCAGCTCGCCTACATCATGTTCACCTCCGGCTCCACCGGCGAGCCCAAGGGCATCGGATGCACCCACCGCGATGTCGTCGACCTCGTAGGCGACCGCTGCTGGCAGTTCCCCGGCACCGCCCGCGGCTGGTTCGCCGCGCCCCACACCTTCGACGGCTCCACCGTCGAGCTGTGGGTACGACTGCTCAACGGCGGCGAACTCGTCATCGCCCCGCCCGGCCGGATCGACGCCGCCCGGCTGCGTACCCTGGTCACCACCCACGGACTCACCCACGTCCACCTGACCGCCGGCCTCTTCCGGGTCATCGCCGAGGAGGACCCCGGCGCCTTCACCGGCGTCCACGACGTGCTCACCGGCGCCGACGTGGTGCCCGGTAACGCGGTCCGCCGGATCATGCGGGCCGTCCCCGGCATCGTCATCCGCAGCAGCTACGGACCCACCGAGGCGACCGTCATCGCCACCCAGATCCCCCTGACCGACCCCGACGCCTTCGGCGAGAGCGTCCCCATCGGCCGCCCACTGGACAACACCGGCGTGTACGTCCTCGACACCGCCCTCGACCCCGTCCCGGTGGGCGTCACGGGCGAGCTGTACATCGCCGGCGCCGGACTCGCCCGCGGCTACGTCGGACGGGCCGGCCTGACCGCGGAACGGTTCGTCGCCTGCCCGTTCGAAGGCGCCGGCGCGCGCATGTACCGTACCGGCGACGTGGTGCGACGGCGCGCCGACGGCGCGCTGGAGTTCGTGGCCCGGGCCGACGACCAGGTGAAGATCCGCGGGTTCCGGGTGGAGCCCGGCGAGGTCGAGGCGCTGCTCGCCACCCACCCCGCGGTCGCACAGGTCGTTGTCACCGTCCGCGAGGACACCCCCGGGGACAAGCGCCTGGTCGCCTACGTGACGTCGGTGCCCGGCGAACCCGCCCCCGACGTGCGCGAGTTCGTCGCCCAACGGCTGCCCGAATACCTGGTGCCGACCGCCGTGGTGGCACTGGACCGGCTGCCGCTGACCGCCAACGGCAAGGTGGACCGCGCCGCGCTGCCCGCGCCCGAAGCGGTCACCGCCGGTGCGCTGCGCCGGCCGCCCTCCCTGCGCGAGGAACTCCTGTGCTCCGTCTTCGCCCAGATCCTGGGCGTGGCGCGGGTCGGCGTGGACGACGACTTCTTCGCGCTCGGCGGCCACTCGCTGCTCGCCGTGCGCCTCGTCAGCCGGATCCGCACCGTACTCGGCGTCGAGATTCCCGTCCACGCCGTCTTCGAGGCGTCCACCGTCGCCGGAGTGGCCGCCACCGTCGAGGCGGCCGGTGCTGTCGCGGCGCGGCCCGCCGTCACCCCGGGCCCCCGGCCCGAGCGGCTGCCCCTGTCGTACGCCCAGCGCCGCCTGTGGTTCGTGGACCGGCTGGAGGGTGCCGGATCCCTCTACAACATCCCGCTCGTGCTGCGCCTGACCGGGAGCCTCGACACCGGCGCGCTGCGTGCCGCCCTCACCGACCTGGTCGCCAGGCAGGAGAGCCTGCGCACCCGGTTCCCGCAGGACGAGGGCGACCCCTACCAGGACGTCGTGCCCGCCGACGCGTTCCACCTGGACCTCGACGTGGTGCGCGTCGACCGCGGGGAACTCGACGCGCGGATCGCCGAGGCCGCCGGGTACGCCTTCGACCTCGCCGGCGAACTACCCGTCAGGGCGACGCTGTTCGACATGGACGGCCCGGAGGCTGACGGGCCGGACGTGGACGAGGCGGTACTGGTCCTCGTCACCCACCACATCGTCGCCGACGGCTGGTCCATGGGCCCGCTGCTGCGCGACCTCTCCACCGCCTACGCCGCCCGCCGCGCCGGCCGGGCCCCTGGCTGGGAACCGCTGCCGGTGCAGTACGCCGACCACACCCTGTGGCAGCGCGAACTGCTCGGCGACGGCGACGACCCGGACAGTCTCCTCGGCCGGCAGGTCGCCTTCTGGAAGGACGCGCTGCGCGACAGCCCCGAGGAGCTGGCCCTCCCCACCGACCGGCCGCGGCCCGCCGTGGCGAGCCGGGACGGCGGCTGGGTGCCTCTCACCGCACCGGCCGGGCTGCACGAGCGGCTCGCCGAACTGGCCGTCGCGCAGGGCGCCACCACCTTCATGGTGTGGCAGGCCGCCCTCGCCGTGCTGCTCTCCCGGCTCGGCGCCGGCCAGGACATCGTGATCGGCAGCCCCGTCGCGGGCCGTACCGACGAGGCCGTCGACGACCTGGTCGGGTTCTTCGTCAACACCCTCGTGCTGCGCACCGATCTCTCCGGTGAGCCGACCTTCACCGAACTCCTCGCCCGGGTGCGCAGGTCGGCGCTGGGCGCCCTCGGGCACCAGGAGGTGCCGTTCGAACGGCTCGTCGAGGAGCTGGCACCGGCGCGGTCCCTGGCCCGCCACCCCCTCTTCCAGGTCATGCTCGCCGTCCAGAACGTGCCCCCCGCCTCCGTCGACCTGCCGGGCCTGGGAGCCGAGGGCCTGAGTACCGAGGTGACCCGGGCCAAGTTCGATCTCGACTTCCAGGTCGCCGAGCGGTTCGACGACGAGGGCCGGCCCGCCGGGGTCGACGGCGGCCTCACCTACTCCGCCGACCTCTTCGACCGTGCCACGGCCGAGGCACTCGCCGACCGCCTCCTGCACGTCCTGCGTGCCGTCGTCGCGGACCCCGACCGACCCGTCCGGGACATCGGGCTGCTCGGCGAGTCCGAACGCCGGCGCCTCCTCGTCGAGTGGAACGCCACGGAGCGGACCGCACCTGCCGCCACGGTGCCCGACCACTTCCGGGCCCAGGCCGCCCGTACCCCGGACACCCTCGCCCTGGTCGCCGACGGTACGCGGATGACGTACGCCGAACTCGACGCGGCCTCCGACCGGCTCGCCCGGTACCTCGCCGGGCACGGCGCGGGACCTGAGCGCCTCGTCGCCGTCGCCATGACCCGCTCGCCGGAGATGGTCGTCGCCCTCCTCGCCGTCCTGAAGTCCGGTAGCGCCTACCTGCCCCTCGACGTCGCCTACCCGGCCGCCCGCATCGAGCTGATGCTGGCCGACGCCGGCCCCGTCGCCCTCCTCACCACGAGCGACATCGCGACCCGGCTGCCGCGGACGGAGCCCGCACCGGTACGCATCGTCCTGGACGACCCGCGGACCAGGGCGGCGGTGGCCGCCGAGGACGCCGCACCGCCGGACACGCGGCCGCACCTCGACGGCGCCGCCTACACCGTCCACACCTCGGGCTCCGCGGGTGTCCCCAAGGGTGTCGCCGTCACCCACCGCGCCATCGACCGCCTGGTCCGCCCCGCCGACTACGCGCACGTGCACGCCGGGGACGTCGTCGCCCACCTGGCGTCGGTGTCGTTCGACTGCACCACCTTCGAGATCTGGATCACCCTGCTCAACGGCGCCACCCTGGCCGTCGGCCCGGCGGGCACGCCCTCGGTGGCCGTACTGCGCACCTTCCTGGCCGGGCACCACGTCACCGTCGCCGTGCTGCCCACCGGACTGCTGCACCAGGTGATCGACCTCGATGTCGAGGCGCTGCACGGTGTCCGCTCCCTGCTGACCGGCGGTGACGCGCTCTCCGTCGAGCACTGCCGCACCCTGCTCGACGCCTTGCCCGGCACCACGCTGATCAACGGCTACGGGCCCACCGAGAGCACCACCTACACCCACAGCCACCCGGTCACCCGCGCGGACGTCGACAGCGGCCGGCAGATCCCCATCGGCCTTCCGCTGGCCCGCACCCGGGCCTACGTCCTCGACGCCTCCCTGCACCCGGTACCCGTCGGCGTGCCGGGCGAGCTGTACCTCGCCGGTGAGGGACTGGCACGCGGTTACGCCCAGCGGCCGGGAGCGACCGCCGAACGCTTCGTGGCCTGCCCGTTCGAGGCGCGGGGCGGGCGGATGTACCGCACCGGCGACGTGGTGCGGTGGCGGGCGGACGGGGAGCTGGAGTTCGTCGGCCGGGTCGACGACCAGGCCAAGATCGGCGGCTTCCGCGTCGAACCCGGTGAGGTCGAGGCCGCCCTGTCCGCACACCCCGACGTGGCCCAGGGGGTGGTCGTGGTCCGTGAGGACACCCCCGGCGACAAGCGCCTCGCCGCCTACGTGGCACCCGCGGACCCCGCCGTGACCGGTCGCGAACTGGCCTCCCGGGTGCGGGAGTTCGTCGGCAGCCGGCTGCCGGACCACTTGGTGCCCTCCTTCGTGTCGGTCCTGGAGCGGCTGCCGCTCACCGTCAACGGAAAGGTCGACCGGGCCGCCCTGCCGGCCCCCGACCTCACGGCCGTGACCGGCACCGGACGCGCGCCGGCGACCCTGCGCGAGGAGCTTCTGTGCACGATCTTCGCCGATGTGCTGGGCGTGCCGCGGGTCGGTGTGGACGACGACTTCTTCGCGCTGGGCGGTCATTCCCTGCTGGCGGTACGGCTGGTCAGCCGCATCCGGGCGGTGCTCGGTGCGGAGATCTCCGTGGGAGCCGTGTTCGAGGCGCCGTCCGTGTCCGGTCTCGCCCGGCGGCTGACCCGGGCCGGCGGCCCGGCCCGGCCGCCGGTGCTGCCCATGCCGCGGCCGGCCGTGCTGCCGGTGTCCTACGGGCAGAGCCGGCTGTGGTTCGTGGACCGTCTTGAGGGCCCCAACCACCTCTACAACATCTGCCTGGTACTGCGACTGTCCGGCGACCTGGACATCGCGGCCCTCCGCGCGGCCCTGGCCGACGTGGTGGCCCGGCATGAGAGCCTGCGCACCACCTTCCCCCTGGTGGGCGATCGGCCCTCCCAGCGCGTCCGGCCCGTCGACGAGGCGGTCGTCGAGCTGCCGGTCACCGCCGTCGGGGACGAGGAGCTCCAGGAGTGCCTCGACCGGCTGGCCGTCCACTCCTTCGACCTGGCAGCCGAACTTCCGCTCAAGGCCGACCTGTTCGACCTGTCGGACGGAGCCGCGGCCGACGCCGCGTCACCCGGCGGTGTGTCACCCCGCAGCGGGGAGTGGGTGCTCTCGGTCGTCGTCCACCACATCGCGGGTGACGGATGGTCGATGGATCCGCTGTGGCGGGATCTGTCGGAGGCGTACGGGGCGCGGCGCGCGGGGCACGAACCGCGCTGGGAGCCGTTGCCGGTCCAGTACGCCGACCACACCCTGTGGCAGCGGGAGTTCCTCGGGGACGTGAACGATCCGCAGAGCGTGCTCGCCCGACAGGTGGCCTACTGGAAGGACCGGCTCCACGGGGCGCCCCAGGAGCTTGCCCTCCCGTTCGACCGGCCGCGGCCGGCGGTGGCCGGCCACCGTGCCGGTTGGGTGCCGCTGCAGGTGCCGGCGCGGCTGCACGCGCGCCTGGCCGAGCTGGCGCTCGGGCAGGGGGTGACGATGTTCATGCTGCTCCATGCGGCGGTCGCGGTGCTGTTGTCGAAGAGCGGCGCCGGACGGGACATCGTGATGGGCAGCCCGGTGGCCGGCCGGACGGACCAGTCCCTGGACGACCTGGTCGGCTTCTTCGCCAACACCCTGGTGCTGCGCACCGACCTGTCGGGCGACCCGGACTTCGTGGAACTGCTCGACCGGGTGCGCGCGGCCAGCCTGGAGGCCTTCGAGTACCAGGACGTTCCCTTCGAACGGCTGGTGGAGGAGCTGGCCCCGGCGCGTTCGATGGCCAGGAACCCGCTGTTCCAGGTTCTGCTCGCCGTGCAGAACCACCGTAGGTCCACGCTACGGCTGCCCGGTGTGCGGGTGACCGAGCATCCGGCCGGGTCGCTCTCCGCCAGGTTCGACCTGGACATCGAGGTCCAGGAGTGCTTCGACGCGGCGGGCGGACCGGCCGGGCTCGACGGCGGCATCATGTTCGCGGCCGAACTCTTCGACCGGTCCACCGTGGAGACACTGGTGGCCCGGCTGGTACGGGTCCTGGAGGCGGTCACCGCCGACCCCACCCGGCCGGTGGGCCGCGTCGACCTGCTGGAGGGTGCGGAACGGCGGCGGATGCTCACGGAGTGGAACGACACCGCCCGCCCGGTACCGGACACGACCCTCGCCGAGCTGTTCCACCGGCAGGCCGTCAGCACGCCGGACGCCGTCGCGCTGGTCTCCGAGGGAGAGCAGGTCTCCTACGCCGAACTGGAAGCGCGGTCCAACAGGCTGGCCCGCGCTCTGATCGCCCGCGGGGTGGGGCCCGAAGCCCTGGTCGGCGTGGTCCTCGACCGCTCGGTGGAACAGGTCGTCGCGCTGCTGGCCGTCGTCAAGAGCGGTGGCGCCTACCTGCCCGTCGACCCCGGCCAGCCGCTGCGGCGCATCGGCCTCATGCTCGCCGACGCCTCCC
This sequence comes from Streptomyces sp. NPDC059092, assembly GCF_042756365.1. Classification (NCBI taxonomy): domain Bacteria; kingdom Bacillati; phylum Actinomycetota; class Actinomycetes; order Kitasatosporales; family Streptomycetaceae; genus Streptomyces; species Streptomyces sp. NPDC059092. Next base: position 44,616 of record NZ_JBHZEJ010000047.1, on the reverse strand, counting down.
CGGTGGCCGTGCTGAGCACCGGAGAGATCACCGCCCGTCTCCGGGGCACCGCCGGCCGGCCCCCGTCGGCAGGGGTGGCGGCCGAGTGGATCGGGGTGGACGAACCGGCGGTGCGGGCGGCGGTGGCGGCGGCTTCCCCCGAGGCGGTGACCGACACCGACCGGGGCGCGCCGCTGCGGCCCGGTCATCCCGCCTACGTGATGTACACCTCCGGGTCCACCGGGACCCCGAAGGGAGTTGCCGTCCCGCACCACGGGGTGGTCAACCAACTGGATTGGATGCAGGAGGAGTTCTCCCTGGACTCGACGGACCGGATCCTGCAGAAGACCTCGTTCGGGTTCGACGTCTCGGTGTGGGAGCTGTTCTGGCCTTTGCTGAACGGTGCGGGGATGGTGCTGACCCGGCCGGGCGGACATCGGGACCCCGAGTACCTGACCGAGTTGATCGGCCGGGAACGGGTGACCGTCGTCCAGTTCGTCCCCTCCATGCTGCGGACGTTCCTGGACGGTGGCGCCGTGGAGCGGTGCACCGGCCTGCGGGCGGTCCTGTGCATCGGGGAGGCGCTCCCGGCGGTGGTACGCGACCGCTTCCAGGCGGCGCTGGCCGTGCCGCTGTACAACCTCTACGGCCCCACCGAAGCCTCGATCGCCGTCACCTCCTGGAGTTGCGACCCGGCAAGGGACGGCGCGACGGTGCCGATCGGACGCCCCATCCGGAACATCAGGGCGTACGTGCTCGATGACGGCCTGCTGCCCGTGCCACCGGGCATGACGGGTGAGCTGTACGTGGCCGGCGACGGGTTGGCCCGGGGCTATCTGGGGCGCCCGGAGCTGACCGCCGAGCGCTTCGTGGCCTGCCCGTTCGGGCCGGCGGGTGAACGCATGTACCGGACCGGCGATGTCGTGCGATGGGACGCCGAAGGCCTCCTGGAGTTCACCGGCCGCACGGACGACCAGGTGAAGCTCCGTGGATTCAGGATCGAGCCGGGCGAGATCGAGGCGTCGCTGACCGGCCACCGGCAGGTGGTGCAGGCGGCCGTCGTCACCCGTGAGGACCCCACCGGCGACCTGGGCCTGGTGGCCTACGTGGTCCCGGAGACCGGAGCGGACACCGGTGAGGGCGGGGCCCGGCTGGCGGCGGACGTACGGGAGTTCGTGGCGAACCGGCTTCCGGAGCACATGGTGCCGTCGGCGGTGGTGGTGCTGGAGACACTGCCGTTGACCCTGAACGGCAAGCTGGACCGGGCGGCACTGCCCGCGCCGGACCACTCCGCCGGTCCCCGCACGGGCGGCCGTCCACCGGTCACACTGCGGGAGCAGTTGCTGTGCTCGGTCTTCGAGCAGGTGCTCGGCGTGTCACCGGTCGGGGTCGACGAGAGCTTCTTCGAACTGGGCGGGCACTCGCTGCTCGCCGTGCGCCTGGTCAACCGCATCCGGGCGGTCCTCGACGCGGAGATCCCGATACGGGCGTTGTTCGAGGCGCCGACCGTGGCCGGTCTCCTGACCCGGATCGCCGGTGAAGGGCGGCAAGGGAACAACGGCGTACTGGTGCCCATGCGGTCGAGCGGCGACCGCGCTCCCTTCTTCTGCGCCCACACCGTGCTGGGACTCGGCTGGGAATACGGCTGGCTCGCCGACTCCGTGCCCGAGGACCGGCCGCTCTACGCCCTGCGGCCCCGGGGCATGGACCACGGAGAAGCCGAACTGCCCGACTCCCTGTCCCGGATGGCCGCCGACTATGTCGCGCAGATCCGCACCGTGCAGGCCACCGGCCCGTACCACCTGCTCGGCTGGTCCTTCGGCGGAAACGTCGTCCAGGAGATGGCCGCTCAGCTCCAGGACGCGGGCGAAGAGGTCGCGGCCCTGGTCGTACTGGACTCGGCCCCGGTGGACGGCCCCGCCACCGCCGAACAGCGGGCGGGCTTCGCCGAACAGGAGGACACGGTCGCCGGGGCGCTCACCGGTGCGGAGCACGAGGCGTACATCCGGATCGTGCGCAACAACACCAGGATCCTGCTGGCGCACCAGACACGGAAGACGTCCGGGACGCTGCTGCTGATCTCCGCAGGCTCGGAGGAGAAGGCCGGACTGTGGCGTCCGCTCGTCTCCGGCGAGGTGCGGGAGCACACGCTCGACTGCACACACCGCGAGATGCTCCTGAATCCGGACGTCGTCCGGGAGATCTGGGACATCGCGTCAGGAGAGCTGGGACTGACGGACACCGACCCGGCCGGGACCGAGTAAGCGCCGCCCCTACCCCTTTCGCCGGTCATCCGTTTCCGAGTTCGGTCACACACGCACTGTTGCGAGATGAGGATGGGGCATGGCTGAGTTCTTGCACACGGTCACGACATGGTCGACGGCGCGTCGGCCCGGCTGCCCCTTCGACCCGCCGACAGAGCTGCTCGAAGCCCGCCGGCACGGCCCCCTCAGCCGCTACACCTTCCCCGGCGGGAAAGCCGGGTGGCTGGTCACCGGATACGACCTGATCAGGACGGTGCTGGCCGATCCGCGATTCAGCTCGCGCAAGGAGCTCATGCTCCACCCGACCATCGACTACGGAGGCATCGAGTTCTCCCCGGCGCCGCCCGGCGAGTTCCTCTTCATGGACGAGCCCCGGCACGGCCGCTATCGGAAACCGCTGATGGGCAAGTTCACCGTACGGCGGATACGGCTGCTCGCCGAGCGCGTCGAGGAGATCACCGCGGAACAGCTGGACGCCATGGAGAAAGCCGGGCCGCCGGCCGACCTGGTGACCGCGTTCGCCAAGCCCGTCCCCACCATCATGATGTGCGGGCTCCTGGGGGTGGAGCACGGGGACCGGGACTTCTTCCAGGAACAGGTCGACGCGTTCCGGAACGTGGAGGCACCCCGCGAGGATCTGATGGCGGCCTACACCGCGACGCAGGAGCACTTGGCGGAGCTGGTGGCCGCGAAACGCGCGCGCCCCACCGACGATGTGCTCAGTGATCTCACCGGCGGTGATCTGACCGACGAGGAGTTGGTGGGGATCGCTCTGATCCTGCTCGCGGCCGGGCTCGACACCACCACGAACATGCTGGCGCTCGGTACTTTCGCGCTGCTGCGCAACCCTGGTCAACTGGCCGCGCTGCGTGACGATCCCGAGCTCACCGACCAGGCGGTGGAGGAGCTCCTGCGGTATCTGAGTGTCGGCAAGACGTTCATGAGGACGGCGCTGGAGGACGTCGAACTCGGCGGGCGGACCATCAGGGCCGGCTCGCCGCTGATCCTGTCGTACAACACCGCCAACCGTGATCCCGAGCGCTTCGCCGACCCGCACGTGCTCGACCTCCACCGCAAGGGCGGCGGGCATCTGGCCTTCGGCCACGGCATCCACCAGTGCCTGGGGCAGCAACTGGCCCGCGTCCAGATGCGGGTCGCGTTCCCCGCACTGCTCAACCGCTTCCCCACACTGCGCCTCGCCGTACCCGCCGAAGAGATCGTCCTGCGCCCGGAGGTGGACATCGCAGACGTCCACGGCGTGAAGAGCCTCCCGGTCACCTGGGACGCGTGAGCAGGAGGGTTCCGACGGACGGTGAAGGGTTCGGCCGGCGCCATGACGACGGCAAGGAGATCGTTCCGCCCTCGCCGAGAGCCGCTGAAGCGCGGGACACGGGCGTCGGCGGTGGTTGTAACTGCGGCTCCCACCGATGCCGGCGCACGGTGCTTGTCAGCACCATCGCAACTGCGCACGCGGGGCCGGAACGCGCCCGCGCAGAGGGCATGGACGGCCCGGTCCGCATGGAGGAGTGCACGTGATTCCCGCGTCGTACGCGCAACGCCGGCTGTGGCTCGTACACCGGCCGCACGGGAAGGGCGGCCCACGGAACCCCCGCGGGCCGAGGACATGACGATGCTCAGGGTGTGGCGGGCGGCGGTAGCGGTGCTGCCGTCCCGGGCGGGCGCGGGCGAGGACATCCCGCCGGGACTCGGCCGGGAACACGGCCGGCTCGCCGACACCGTGCCCAAGGGGCGGCGGGACCGGACCGCGTAGCTGCCGCCAGGACCTGTCCGGCAAAGCCGGCCCCGTGTCGATTCATCGATCAACAGGAGCGTCTCCATGCAGGAAGCAGCCCCCCGCCGGGCCGACAGGGAACAGACGGCGCCCGCGGGGCCGGAGGACGCCGTCGCCGCCCTGGCCCGGTCGTGCGGAACGGACGCCGGGACGGTACGGCTCGCCGCGCGGCTGAAGGTCGCCTCGGTGATGCTGGGCGTGTCCACGATGCCGAACGACGCCACCTGGCGCGACCTGGTGCACCACGTGGTCACCGCGGACGGGCGCGAGGAGGCGGAGGAGGCATGGGACGGCGCCCACGCACCGCCGGGCCCGGCGGCCGAGCGCCTCGACCGCTACGCCCTGCGCGTCCTGGACCTCATGACCGCGGCCCCCGACGAGCCGCACACCGGACACGGCCTGCTCTCGCCGGAGGAGACCGAAGCCGTCATCGCCGGCGGTGCGGGCCCCGTACGGCCGCTGCCAGGCCGCCGCTTCCACGAACTCTTCGAGGAGCGCGTCCGCCGGCACCCCGACGCCGTCGCCGTCGTCCACGGCACGACCACCCGGACCTACCGCGAGCTCAACGCGGAGGCCAACAGGATCGCCTGGTCGCTGCTCCGGGACGGGCTGGCCCCCGAGGACGTGGTGGCGGTCGTGACCGAGCGCCACGCGCAGTGGCCGGCCGCCGTACTGGCCGTGTTCAAGGCGGGCGGCTGCTACCTGCCGCTGGAGCCGGGCTTCCCCGCCTCGCGCATGGCCGGATCCCTCACCCGGAGCGAGTGCCGCTGGGTCCTCGCCGACCCCGACGTACCGACCCTCGACGAGGCCCTGCGGGGACGTGACACCATCCGCCGGAGGTCCGTCCAGGACCTCGTCCGGGCCGACGGCCCCACCCGTGACCCCGGCATCCCGGTCACCGGGGACCAGTTGGCGTACGTGTACTTCACCTCGGGCTCCACCGGTGAGCCCAAGGGAGCGATGTGCGAGCACGACGGCTTCCTCAACCACCTCTACGCCAAGATCGAGGACCTCGGCATCGAGGAGGGCGACACCGTCGCGCAGACCGCGCCGCAGTGCTTCGACATCTCCCTGTGGCAGCTCGTCTCCCCCCTCCTCGTCGGCGGCCGCGCCCTGCTGGTCGAGCAGGAGGCCCTGCTCGACGTGCGCCGGTTCGTCGACCTCATGAACCACCACGGCGTCCAGGTGGCCCAGTTGGTGCCGACCTATCTCGAACTCCTGCTGGCCGAGGCCGCCGACGGCCGCGCGGCCCTGCCGTACCTGCGGGTCATGGCCGTGACGGGGGAGGCGCTGAAGAAGGAACTGGTGCGCCGCTGGTTCGAGACGTTCCCCGGTGTCCCCCTCGTCAACTGCTACGGGCTGACCGAGGTGAGCGACGACTCCCACCACGGCGTCATGCACGCCTTGCCCGGCCACCGCTCCGTGCCGCTCGGTGACACCATCCGCAACTGCCGCGTCTACGTCATGGACGAACAACTCCACCTCGTACCCGACGGCGCGCCCGGCGAGATCGTCATCGCCGGGGTGTGCGTCGGCCGCGGCTACGTCAACGACCCCGACCGCACCACCGCCGTCTACGGCCAGGACCCCCACCGGCCTGCCGAGCGGCTCTACCGGTCCGGCGACTTCGGCCGCCGACTGCTCGACGGTGAACTGGAGTACCTCGGCCGACGTGACGCCCAGGTGAAGATCAGCGGCTTCCGTATCGAACTCGGCGAGATCGAGGACCGGTTGCTGCAGGTCCCCGGCGTCCGCGACGCCGCCGTCGTCGTCGCCGGCACCGACGACGAAGCCCAGCTCGTCGGCTACTACACGGGCGAGGACGCCCCCGACGCCGAGAGGGTCGCCCGCACCCTGGGGGCTGCCCTGCCCGACTACATGGTGCCGCCCCGCCTGTACCGCGCCCGCGAACTCCCGCTGTCCGGCAACGGAAAGATAGACAGGATCGCCCTCACCGCACGCGCCCGCGACACCGGTGGTACGGACACCCCGCAGCTCGCCGCCTCCGCCTCCGCCGCCACCGACACCGAACGCCGGGTCGCCGCCGTGTGGGCACGGCTGCTGCGGGTGCCGGAGCAGCGCATCGCGAGCGGCACCCGGTTCACCGACCTCGGCGGCACCTCCCTGTCCGCGATCCGCCTCGCGATCGAACTCGACCGGCAGGTGACTGTCGCGGAACTCCGGGACACCCCCACGGTCGCCGATGTCGCGGCCCTGCTCGATCGCAAGGCCGCCACCGTGCCGGCCCTCGCACCGCCCCGCCCGTACGGTGCCCCGGCCGAGCCGGCCAACGGTCCCGCCGCGCTGCGCGTCCTCGACGTCCGTGCCGGCGGTGTCGATCCCGTCGCCCGCGCCACCGCACACCGCGCCGCGGCCCTGGCCGCGCTCGCCGGGTCCGGCGCCGTCATGCTGCGCGGCCTCGAAGTCCGTACCCCCGCCGACGTCGCCGCCACAGCCGCCGCACTCGGCATCGAGCCGCTGACGGAGCGCGAGGGCTTCGCCCCCCGCACCGCCCTCGCCCCGGGCGTCCACTCCGGCAGCCACTGGCCCGCCGAAGAACCCATGTGCATGCACCACGAGTTGAGCCATGCCGCCACCGTTCCCGGCACCCTGCTCTTCGCCTGCCTCACCGCACCCGGCAGCGGCGGCCGCACCACCGTCGCCGACTCCCAGCAGGTCCTGGCCGCCCTGCCGTCCGACCTGACCGCCCCCTTCGAACAGCACGGCTGGCTGCTGCGCCGCACGTACCACGACATCGGCGTCGCCTGGCCCGACGCGTTCGGCAGCACCGACCGCGCGCACGTCGACGCCTACTGCGCCGGAGCCGGCATCGAGCACACCTGGCTCCCCGACGACCGGCTCCTGACCCGCCGGCGCCGTGCCGCCGTGGTACGCCACCCCCGCACCGGAGTGCCCGGGTGGTTCAACCAGATCGCCTTCCTCAACGGCCTCACCATGGACCCCACGGTCCGTGAGTACCTCACCGACGTCTACGGTCCCGACGGGCTGCCCTTCGACACCGCGGTCGGCGACGGCACCCCCGTCACAGCCGACACGATCGAGCGCGTCAACGCCGTCTACGACCGGTTCACCGTCGGCGAACCCTGGCAGACGGGCGACGTCCTCCTCGTCGACAACATCCGCACCGCACACGCCCGCGAACCGTACGAGGGCCCCCGGGACATCGCCGTCGTCCTCGGCGACCCCGTCGAACTGCCCGGCCACGTCCTGCCGCTGAGCGACGGCGAGCTTTCGTGACGAGAACCCGCCCCGCCGTCGCCGACGACCCGCCCGCCCGCACCGGCGGGCCGGTCACCACCGCACCGGCGTCGTACGCGCAGGAACGCGCCTGGCTCGCGTCCCGCCTCACCCACGACCCGCCGACGTACTGCGCGGTCGACGAGTTCCCCGTGCACGCGGGCATCACCGAGAACGATCTCGTGAACGCCCTCGCGGTACTGATGGAACGCCACGAACCGCTGCGTACCGTCCTGCGCTCCGTGGACGGGCGGCTCACCCAGGACGTGTACCCGCGGCTGGAACCGGACGTCGAGCGACTCGACCTGAGCGCATACGACCACGCCGCACAGACGGAGGAACGGCGGTCGCTGCGAGCCCGAATGGCCCGCCGCCCGTTCGGTCCGCTGCGGGTCCCCCTGTGGCGCGCCGCGGTCCTGAAGCTGGGGGAGGGGGCCTGGTCGGTACTCCTCGCCGCCCACCACACCGTCTACGACACCGCCTCCCGGTTCAACGTCCACGCCGAACTCACCGAACTCTGTGCCGCGGCCGAGGAGAACCGTGCCCCCCGCCTCCCCCAACTGCCGCTCGGCTACGGGGAGTACGCCCGGCGCGAACGCGAACAGCTGACCCCCGGCAGGCGCGACGCGCTCGCCGCACACTGGCGCGCCCGCCTCCACGGACTCCCGCCCGTGCACACCCTGCCGCTGGACCGGCCCCGCCCGCCGGCCCGCACCTTCCGCGGCGCCGAGGTGCGCACCGCCCTGCCGGTCGGCGTCACCGCCGCACTGACAGCCGCCGCCCGCCACCACGGCACCCGTCCCGTGATGCTGTTCCTCGCCGCCTACACCGCCCTGCTGCACCACCACTCCGGGGCCGACGACCTCGCCGTCGGCCTGCCCGTGGCGGGCCGCACCGAGCCCGGGACGCGGTCCATGGTCGGCACCTTCGTCAACATGCGCGTCCTGCGCGCCGACCTCACCGGCGACCCGGACATCACCGAACTCGTCCTCCGCACCACTGCCGCCGTCCGCGCGGGGGAGCGGCACGACATCCCCCTCCAGACACTCGTCGAACTCCTGCCGGCGCGGCGCCTGCCCGGCGTACCGCCCCTCTACCAGCTGGCCTTCAATCATGTGCCGACCGGCCCGCTCGGCGCCCCCGTCTCCTCCTGCGAGGAGGACCTGCTGCTGGACGTCGCAGACGGCACCGTACGCATCGTCTACGACGTCGCCCTCTTCGACCGGTCCACCGCCGACATCCTGCTCGCCGACTACCTCCGGCTGCTCGCCACCGTCCTGGACGCCCCCGGCACCCGCCTCTCCGCGCTCCGCCCCGCCCACCCCCCACGCCGCACACCGGGCCCCGCCGCCGAACCGCCGCCCGCCGCGACCGCCCCGCGCGGCGCGGCCGAGGCACGGGTGGCCGCCGTCTGGCGGGACCTGCTCGGCACCGACGTCGTCGACGTCCACCAGGACTTCTTCAGCCTCGGCGGCCACTCCCTCCAGGCTCTGCGACTGCTCGCCCGCCTCACCGCCGAGCACCGTACCGAGATCACCCTCCGGACCTTCTTCGCCGACCCGACGGTGGCCGGGCTCGCCACCGCACTCGACCGCACCCACCCCGGGAGAACGGCATGACGGTGACCGGCCGGATCGACGGCGTCCCCAGCGACGTGTGGCACGAGGAGGTACTCGCCCCGCAGTTCGCCTACGAGGCGGAGCACCTGCTGCCCCACTACCTCGCCATCGAGAAGGCGCTCCTCCTCGAATACCTGCGGATGGGCCTGGTGGACGCCGCCGGCGCGGCGTCCGTCGCCGCCCGCCTCGACACGCTCGCCGCCGACGCGATACGTGCCGAGCCCCGGGAGAACCTCTCCGACATCTCCTTCGCGGTGGAACGCCACGTGCAGTCCGGCGCCACCCCTCCCTTCGCCGCCTGGCACGTCGACCGCAGCCGCAACGACCTCCAGGTCTGCGCCCAGCTGATGGCGGCCCGCGAGAACTTCGGCGCCGTCGCGGTGGATCTGGTCGTCCTCGGCCGGGCCGTCACCGCACTTGCCGCCCGCTACACCGACACACCGATGCCCGGCCACACCCACGGCCAGGCCGCGCAGATCATCACGCCCGGCTACCACCTCGCCGCCCTCGCCGCCGAGACGACCGCGGCACTGCGCCGCATGCTGCACACGTACGACGAGACCGACGCCTGCCCACTGGGCTCGGGCGCCATGGCCGGACAGGAACTGCCCTGGGACCGCGCCCGGCTGGCCGGACTGCTCGGCTTCACCCGCGCCCAGCCGCACGCCCTGGTCGGTGTGGCCTCCCGCACCTGGACGACCGTCATCGCCGCGGACCTCGCCGCCTACGCCGCCGTACTGAGCCGCTTCACCACCGACCTCATGACCTGGAGCGGCAGCGGCTTCGGCTTCCTCGACCTGCCCGACGAACTGGCCGGAATCTCCGCCGCCATGCCGCAGAAGCGCAACTTCCCCGTCCTGGAACGCATCCGGGGGCGCTGCGCCCACGTCGTGGGCCGCTCCGCCGACATCACCGCAGGACAGCGCAACACCCCGTACACCAACACCGTCGAGGTGTCCAAGGAGACCGGCGCCCACCTGCACGTCCAGAGCGGTGCCATGCGTTCCCTGCTGCGCCTGGCCCACGCGGTCGTCACCGGCGCCACCTTCCATACCGACCGGATGCGCGCCGCCTGCGCCGAGGACCACCTGGGCGGCTTCACCCTCGCCAACCGCCTCACCCTCGACTGCGGCATCCCCTGGCGCACCGCCCAGGTCGTCGCCGGGCGCTACGTCAAGCACGCCGTCGACCGGGGACTGCGCGCGGACCGGCCCGACGCCGCGCTGCTGCGGACCTGCGCCGCCGAGGCCGGGTACGAGGCCGAGCCGGCCGGGGAACTGCTCACCGAGTCCTTCGACGTCGACCGCGGACTGCGTGCCAAGAACTCGGAGGGCTCGGCGCACCCCGACCGCGTCAAGGACCTGCTCGCCGACGAGGAGCGCGAACTCGACCGGCTCGGCGCGGAGTTCACCCGCGGAGCCGAACGCCGGGCGGCGGCGGCCCGGCGCCTCGACGCCCTGCTCGCCGTGCCGGACCGCCCATGACCGAACTGTTCTCCGCCGCCCGTCGCGTGGGCGTGGACCTGGACGAGGGAACCGGATCCGCCTGCGGCACCTTCGGTGAACTCCTCCAGGGCGTACTGCCCGACGGCACGGCCTTCCTTGTCACCTTCCCCATCGTTCTGGGCACCCGTGCCTGGTTCCGTTACGACCGGCACGGCCCGCTGCGGGTCTATCCCGCGCACAGGACCAAGTCGCTCGCGCTGGCGCGGACCATGCTCGACACCCGCGGGCCGGCCGGCGGCGGCTCCCTCGTCCTGGACAGCGACCTGCTCATCGGCAAGGGCCTCGCCAGCTCCTCCGCCGATCTCGTCGCCACCGCCCGGAGCGTCGGCACCGTTCTCGACCTGGACACCTCACCGGCCGCCGTCGAGGACTGGCTGCGCCCCATCGAACCCACCGACGGGGTCATGCACCCCGGCATCGTCGTCTTCGAACACCGGGCCGTCCGGCTCCGCGCCCGCCTCGGCACCCTGCCGCCCGTCACCGTCGTCGCCGTCGACGAGGGAGGACACCTCGACACCGTCGCCTACAACCGGCTCACCCGGCACGTCCCGCCCGGACTGACCGTCGAGTACGCGCGACTCGTCGACGACCTGGCCGTCGCGGTCGACGGCGCCGACCTGACGGGTGTCGGCGCCGTCACCACTCGCAGCGCGGTCCTCAACCAGCGCTGGCTGCCCAAACGCAATCTCGACGCCCTGACCCGCATCGCCGGCCGCATCGGCGCACCCGGCGTGGTGTGCGCGCACAGCGGCACCATGCTCGGCCTCCTGCTGGACGCCGCCGCACCCGACCACGATGAGACGCTCGTGGCCGCGCGGGCCGCCTGCGAGCGGCTGCCCGGCACGCTCTCCGTCTACCGCTCCGCCGCCCCGCCGGACGGCTCCTCAGGGAGCACGTACGCGCCATGACGCTCCTTGACGGTGCGATCGGTGACAACAGCCGTCGTCCGGGGCGCGTGGACGCCCCGGTACCCGGCGTGCCCGAGCACGTCCCGGGACGTCACTCCTTCTGCCAGTGCATGCCGTCCTGGCTGACGATCAGCCCGTCCGTGCCGACCGGGGCGTCGTCGACCGCCTCACCGAAGGCCGCCTGCAACTGGATGCGGTGTCCCTCCTGGTGAATGCCCCGGGACCGCTCCAGCAGATCCTTCTTGCGCTGGTCCCGGTAGGGCTCGGAGGTCAGCGCCACATCGTCCGAGGCGCCGCCGCCGACCAGACCGACGAACGCCTCCGCGCCGGGCGCGTTGTCCCGGGTGACCCGCCTGGCCTCGCTGAAGTACTCCTGCTCGTCCCGGTTCACGTCGTAGAAGGTGACGAGGAAGTCGTGGAAGGTCTGATATTCCTTGCGGTACCGGGCCTCGTACTCCGCGAAGCACTCCCGCTCCTCCAGGTCACCGCGCAGCACGGTGTTGAGGGAGCGGGCGGCCAGCAGGGAACTGAAGGTGGCCATATGGACGCCGGAGGAGAACAGCGGGTCGATGAAGCCCACGGAGTCGCCCACCAGGGTCATGCCCGGACGCCAGAAGTTGTCGTGAAGATAGGAGTAGTCCTTGCGGACGCGGACCTCGCCGTACGGTCCACCGGTCACCCGCCGGGCGTCGGAGAGGTAGTCGGAGACCACGTCACAGTCCGCGATCATCGCGGCCAGCGCCTTGTCGCGGTCGCCCCGCACGCGGTCCGCGCATTCCTTGCGCACCACGGCACCGACGGAGGTGAGTGTCTCGCTCAGCGGGATGTACCAGAACCAGCCCGACTCGAAGGCCACGCACGTGATGTTGCCGGTGGACGGCGCGGGCAGCCGCTTGCCGCCCTCGAAGTAGCCGTAGAGCGCGATGTTCTGGAAGAACTCCGAGTAGCGCCGCCGACCGCCGATGCGCCCCTGCAGCCGGCTCTGGTTGCCGGAGGCGTCGACGACGAACCGGGCCCGCGTCTCCTGCTCGACACCGTCCTCGTCCTCGTACCGCACCCCGCACACCCGGCCGTCGTGCTCGATGACGTCATGGACCGCACAGCGCTCACGCACCTCGACGCCCTTGCGGCGGGCGTTGTCGAGGAGCAGTTCGTCGAACTTCATGCGCTCGACCTGGTAGGCGTACGACGTGGGGCCCGCGAACTTCTCGGAGAGCGCGAAGTCGAACGACCACGGTTCGGTGTTGGAGCCCCAGCGGAAGGTGCCGCCGCGCTTCTTCATGAACCCGGCGCGGTCCAGTTCCTCCGTGACACCGAGGAGGCCGCATATCCCGTGCACCGTGGACGGCAGCAGGGATTCGCCGATCTGGTGCCGGGGGAACTCCTCCTTCTCCAGCAGCAGGACCTGGTGGCCCTGCATCGCCACGAACGTCGCCACCGACGACCCGGCGGGGCCGCCTCCGACGACTATCACGTCGAACGACTCTGCCAATTCCGGATCGCCGACAGTGGTCATGCGGGGCCTTCCGACCGAGGGATCCGGCCGGCGTCACCGGCCGGGGCAACCATTCACGCTGCCGCCGTACGGAATGGTCGCGAGCCGTGACCGGCGAAGCATCGGTGTGAGCCACCGTTACGTGTCACATGTACGAATCGGGCGCTTGTCGCCTGAATCCATGAAGCATTCCGTCCTGTTCGGTCAAGCAATTCTCCGCACGATTCCAAAACACTGTGGTTACGGGGTTCGGTGGTGCCGGCCACGGCGAGCGACGTATGCTGTGCGCTCGCTCGCCCGTTGGACGTCCTGGCGTGCGGACTCACTACCGGATGCGCCATCCGGAAATGGTGCCGTCCGGAAACGCCGATGATGCCGATCTCCGGTAACGATGGGTGTTGTTCCGCGGACCATTCGGGATGACGTCCGTCGCGGCGCGGCATCGAAATCGGCCCATGCGTCTCGGCGTCCGTCTTTCGCCGTGAACCTGGGAATTGCTCTCTGTTTCCAGTCGTTGCCGGCCCCGTACTATCGCGAGATGAGGAATGGCCGTGGGTGAACCCCCGCACACCGTGAAGACGCTGCCGACGGCGCGTCGGCCCGGCTGCCCCTTCGACCCGCCGACAGAGCTGCTCGAAGCCCGTCGGCACGGCCCCATCAGCCGCTACACCTTCCCGGGCGGGAAAGACGGGTGGCTGGTCACCGGATACGACCTGGCGAGGGCGATCCTGGCCGACCCGCGGTTCAGCTCGCGCAAGGAGCTCATGGTCCATCCGCTCGTCGACTACGGAGGCATGAAGATCCCCCCGGCGCCGCCCGGCGAGTTCCTCCTCATGGACGACCCCCGGCACAGCCGCTATCGGAAACCGCTGATGGGCAAGTTCACCGTACGGCGGATGCGGCTGCTCGCCGAGCGCGTCGAACAGGTCACCGACGACCACCTTGACGCGATGGAGAAGACCGGGCCGCCGGCCGACCTGGTGACCGCGTTCGCCAAGCCCGTCCCCGCCATCATGATCTGTGAACTGCTGGGGGTGCCGCACGAGGACCGGGACTCCTTCCAGGAGCAGGTCGACGCGTTCATGAACGGGGACGGGGACGACCTGGACCTGATGGCGGCCTACACCGCGACGCAGGAGCACTTGGCGGAGCTGGTGGCCGCGAAACGCGCGCGCCCCACCGACGATGTGCTCAGTGATCTCACCGGCGGTGATCTGACCGATGAGGAGTTGGTGGGGATCGCTCTGATCCTGCTCGCGGCCGGGCTCGACACCACCACGAACATGCTGGCGCTCGGTACTTTCGCGCTGCTGCGCAACCCTGGTCAACTGGCCGCGCTGCGTGACGATCCCGAGCTCACCGACCAGGCGGTGGAGGAGCTCCTGCGGTATCTGAGTGTCGGCAAGACGTTCATGAGGACGGCGCTGGAGGACGTCGAACTCGGCGGGCGGACCATCAGGGCCGGCTCGCCGCTGATCCTGTCGTACAACACCGCCAACCGTGATCCCGAGCGCTTCGCCGACCCGCACGTGCTCGACCTCCACCGCAAGGGCGGCGGGCATCTGGCCTTCGGCCACGGCATCCACCAGTGCCTGGGGCAGCAACTGGCCCGCGTCGAGATGCGGGTCGCGTTCCCCGCACTGCTCAACCGCTTCCCCACACTGCGCCTCGCCGTACCCGCCGAAGAGATCGTCCTGCGCCCGGAGATCGCGGACATCCACGGCGTGAAGAGCCTCCCGGTCACCTGGGACGCGTGACCCATGAGGCGTGCGTGGCGGTCGGCGACGCGGTGCGACGTACGACGCCCAACGGGGAGGCCGGCCTGACCCTAGCCTTGGCGAAGAGGCGCGGTCCAGCCGCGCCTCGCTTCAGGCATCGGGTCCGCGAAGGGTGGCCTCCGCGGCGGCCGGGGGCCCCAGTGTGCCCCGCAGCTCCTTGCGTCCCGACAGGCCGAACTTGCGGTAGACCGAGGTCAGATGCACTTCCACCGTGCGGCGGGTCACGAAGAGCGTCTCCGCGATCTGCAGGTTCGTCCGTCCCGCCGCTGCCAGCTGGGCGACCCTGGTCTCGCTCCGGGTGAGCTCGCCGGACCTGCGGGACGCGGCGGCCCGTGGCCGGGCTCCCGTCTTCAGCAGAAGCCCATGGGCTTCTTCGTGGAGGGAGCGGGCCCCGATCGCGTGGGACTCCTCCCACCCCTGACGCAGCACCGTCCGGGCCGTCCCGACGTGCCCGGCCTGCAACAGCGCACGGCCGCGGGCCACGCGGACCCGCGCCAGAGACAACGCGGAGCGGGTCCGCGTCAGTACGGACTCGGCCTCCTCGAACAGGACCAGCCGTTCGCGGTCGTCGACCGCTGCCGCGGCCAGTAACTCAAGTCCCGTACCCAGGGCGTTCGGGAGGCCGGCCGGGCGCGCCAGGTCGACGGCCCGGGTGCCCAGGCCGGTGGCCGCCGCGCGGTCGCCGAGGACGAGGTGGGTCTGTCCCGCCCAGTACCACCAGGACGAGGCGGCAGGATTCGTACGATGCCACGCCTTCTGTCTGCGGCCGCACTCCGCCAGATCCAGCAGGGCGGCAGAGGGCTCGTCCTGGACCAAGCGGAGGCGCCCCCGGGCGCCGAGGTACTCGTTCCACTGCCAGGCGTCGTCGATCCTGTCCTGCGGTACCGCGCCGGCCAGGGCGTCGGCGGCCGCGACGTCACCCCGGTCGAGCAGCGCGTGCAGCCGGACCGCCAGTGCCAGTGCCTGGTGGCGGGTGGCTCGCGCGACGGGCACCGTCTCCAGTGCCGTGGCCGTGGACAGGAGCGCCCGGTCGAGACGTCCGAGCCGGGCGCCGGCCTCCGCGTCGACTGCCAGCAGTTGGGCGTACAGGTGGTCGGGCACGGCGTCGGTGCCCTCGATGAGCTGCTGGTACACAGCCGCCGCCTCGTGCGGGCGGTCCGCGTACATCAGCGTGGAGGCCGCCGTCGCGAGGGAGACCAGGGAGTCGGTGATCGGCCCGCCCTTCAGTACCACCCTGTTCGCGGCGGCGAGGGCCTGCGGCAGATGTTCCGTGCGGGTCACCGAGATGAAGGCCCGGCAGGCGAGCAGCGCGCGTTCCTCCGGGGTGTCGCCGGGCAGGTCGAGGCGGAAGGAGACCGTTCCCAGAAGTTCCGTGTAGGCGTCACGGTTGTCGGTCCCGGCCATCAGCATCTGCGCCTCCAGGAGTTGGAGCAGCGCGGGACCGGAGTGTGACCCCGTGGCGGCCGCCGCGGCCAGCAGCTCGGTGGCGCGGCCCACCCGGCCCGTGCGGGTCAGGCCGCCGATCAACGCACCGATAACCGTGAGACGCAGGTCGGGACCGGTCACCCGGTTCAGAACCGAGGTCAGGTGCCCGATGCTGGCCTCCGTGTCCACCCTGCTCTCCGCGATGCCCAGTTCCACGACCAGAGCCGGGTCACAGGTGTCCTCGTCGCCGTGCGGAACACATGGCCTGAGCAGTTCCACCGCGTGCCTGGTCGCCCCGTGGAGCATCGCCTTGCGGGCCGCCTCCCGCAGCACGGCGCGCGCCCACGGCTGCCGTGCGACGGCCGGGTTCCGGAGCAGGTGCTCGGCGATGTCCGTCGCCGGCGCTCCACTGTCGTGCAGCAGGCGGGCCGCACGACCGTGCAGGTCCGTACGCGTCCGGGGCGGGGTGTCCGTCAGAACCGCGTTCCTGACGGCGGGGTCGGTGAACGACCACAGGTCGGGGTCCTCGGACGGCCGGACCAGCCCGAGCGTCTCCAGCCGGCGGAGGGACCGCGTGAAGGCGGTCGTCTCGACGCGTGCCAGCCCCGCACCGGTGGTGGTGTGCGCGTTGTCGCCGAGGACGGCCACGGCCTGGGCGGTCCGTACCGTGAGTGAGGGCTGCCGGCGCAGCAGGCGCCTCGTCCGCGGACCGAAGACGGGGATGTCGCCCTCACGTGCCGCGTCCAGGCCCGCGGTCGTCGGTGGCAGGCCCAACTCCCGCAGCCCGGCGAGCAATCCGGTCACCAACGACGGATTCCCGTTCGTCGCGACCAGACAACGTTCCTGGAACCCGGCCTCGACCGCGGTGCCGGTCAGCTGACGTGCGACCAGCCCGATCCCCGGGCCGGTGAGAGGCCGGGGCCGCAGGACCTGGAGCACCGACCGCGTCGCCCATTCACCCAGCGGGGCCGGCTCGTCGCCGTCACGCCAGCCGAGGGCCAGCAGGACAGGCAGGTCGCGGGTGGAGTGCATGACGCGGGTGAGGAGACGAATCGACTCGGGATCGGCCTCGTCGGCGTCGTCGACCGAGAGGAGCAGCGGGCGTGCCACCGCGGCGGAACTCACCGCCCTGCGCCATGCGAGGAGAGGGCCACGAGGCGGCGGGGCGGCGGTGCCGGGTGGAGAGAGCAGCGGCGGGCGTACGCGCTCGGTGCGAGCACGGTGCTGACCGGTCCGTCGTGGCCGCGCGGGCGTCCGGCTGTCGTTGCCGGCGGCCATCGCGTCGAACAACGCGGTCAGGGCGTCGAAGCGGGGCAACCGCGGGTACGCGCCCGCCGCTTCCACGACACGCAGACCACGGCGTCGTGCCTCCGCGGCGAGGGTGTGAAGGAGCGCGGTCCTGCCGACGCCGCCCTGCCCCTGCAGGACGACGAGGCCGGAGAGGCCCGCGGAGGTCCGCCGGACCAGGTCGCGCAGAACGGAGAGTTCGTGGTCGCGTTCCACCAGCTGTGGGTACGTCCGTCCGGCCGGCATGTCTTTCCGGGCGGAGTCACCCGAAGTGACGATATTCACCGCATCCCCTTTTCAGGTGGCGAGGGAGTGCTCGGCGTGGGAATTGCTCCTTCCGGGCGCGGGCCCTTCCCGGCAGGGCTCTGCCGGTGGAGGGCGCTCGGCCCCCGGGCGTCTCGTCGGATCTCGCGGGATGCCCGCGGGCGGTTGCGTCGCCCCGCGCTCCCGGTGCGCGTGCGGCTCGGTCGGGTGGTCTCTTCATGATCGAGTGTGACCGACCTTAGGAAGCGACCTCTTGTCCGGTCAAGCAATCCTTTGCCTGGTGCGAAAACACTGTGGTCCGGGGGTTCGGTCCGAATGTCACACCTCGCCGATGTCCGACGGAAGGGCGTGACGTCCGGGTATGTCGAGCTTTCGGTAGGAGTTCGTCAGGTACCTTTCCACCATTCGGGTGGATACGTCGAGTTGCCGTGCGATGTCCGTGTTGCGCAGGCCGGCGGCCGCCAGCCGGGCGACCCGTAACTCGGACGGCGTGAGCCCGGGCAATGGCGCGGCGACGGCAGGGCTTCTGCTCAGCCTCGCCCGGACCTTCTGCGCCACCCAGTCGGCCCCGCATTCCACGGACAGGGCATACGCCCGGTCGAGGACCTCTCCGGCCCGTCTGCTGCTGGTTCCCTTGCGGCTGCCGAAGGCGTACAGCGCCCGGCACAGTTCGTGACGGTTGGTGCTCTTCTCCAGTACGGACACAGCCTCCGCCAGGAGCTCCGTTCCCCGCCGACCGGGGGTGACGCGGCCCAGGGCCACGAGCGCCCGTCCCTCCACGGCGGGGGAGCCCCACCGGCGGGCCCGCTCCACTTCCAGCCGGCCGGCGGCCAGCGCCTGGTCCTGCTCGCCGAGACGATGGTGCATCAGGGCGGCGCAGGAGGACCACGGCAGCAGCGTGGGATTCGACCAGCCGATCCGCTCCATCCGCTCGCCGGCCGTGCGGAAGTGGTGGAGAGCGATGCGGTCGTGACCGCGTCGGGCCGCGAGCAGTCCGCGAGCCATGTGCAGGAGGGCGGCGACATACTGGTCCTCGTGGCTGAGCAGGTTGCGGGTGAGGAACTCCTCGGCCAGCTCGGGCTCGTCACTGTGCAGCGCGACGATGGCGAGAATGGCGGTACACACGGTCGGCAGACCACTTGCCTGCGGGCCCGCCATGATGTCGGTCCGCAGGATCGTCTGCTTGGCCTCGGCGACGTCGCCGTGGGCGAGGGCCACCAGGGCGCGTTCGGTCCGCATCATGGCCGCCTCCACGTCGGCGCCCTCGTCGCGGACGCCCTGGTCGACCGCCAGCAGCCAACGAGTCGTCTCCTCGGTCCGCTCCGCGGCGGCGAGGGCGTTCACGGCCAACGGCAGCGACGTGTGCGCGTGTCCTGGGTCCGGCGGCTCGTGCGCCAGCAGCAGGGCCCCCAGTTCCGCCGCGCGCTCGGCCGATGTGCTGTTGGTGACGAACGCGATGTGGAGCAGCGAGGCGAGCAGCTCCCGCTGGCCCGCCGTGCGGACCGGCGGTCGTGGCCCCAGCTCCGCCAGCCTGCGCAGGGCGGCCGGGAAGAGCGCGGGATCCTGGGCGCCCAGTGCGTACCGGCGTGCCTCCAGACGCAGCGCGAGTTCGTTCGCGGAGGTGTCGTCCGCGTCCGAACCGCGCAGGTCCGCGGCCACCTCGTCCGTCACCGTGGAAATGCCGGATTCCGACGGGTGGAAGAGGAGCGGGCCCAACTGGACCACCGCGGCGGCGCGGTCACGGGCTGAGTCGAACAGCGGAAGGGCCTCGACGACGTGACGCAGCGCGGCGACGGTCGCGAATCCGCGTTCCGCCGTGGCCAGATCGGCCAGCACCCGGGCGCGTACGGAGCCGGTGCACGAGCTGTCCAGCAAGGCCTGGCGCAGGTAGCGGGCCGCGTCCCGGGGCGCTCCACGCAGCAGTGCGCTGTCGGCGGCGGCGCGCAGGATGAGGACGGCTTGAGGGGCCTGCGGGGTGTGGACGGACATGAGTTGCCCGGCCGCGTCCTCCACGGGATGCCCGGCCCGGTGCAGCAGGACCGCGGCCCTGTTGCGCAGGACGGTGAGCTCCTGTGCCGGGATGCTGTCCGCCAGCGACTCCCACAGGACCGTGCCGTCCCATCGGCCCTCCGACCGGCTGAGCCCCGAGCGGTCCAGCACGGCGACCGCTTCGGAGTACCGGGACGCGTCGAGGCCGGCGAGTTGGGCCGCGAGCGACGAATCCGGGGTGTCGCCCAGGACGCACAACGCGTGTACGGCGCGGCGCACATGGTCGGGCTGAGACCGCAGGAACCCGGCCAGGTACTGGCACAGAGGGTCGGGGCGAAGCGTACGGGCGAGGTCGCTGTGGACCGCCTTCGGCGGCAGGCCGCGGGAGTACGCCTCGTCCAGCAGGGATCGCAGCAGCAGCGGATTGCCGCCGGAGCGTACCCGCATGCTGTCCACGAACTCTTCGTCGGCCTCGCCGCCGAAGGCGTCGCCGACCACCCGGCGTACGGCCGCGGAGCCGAGAGGGCCCAGCCTGACCTCGCGGTCCGCCGCTTCCACCAGCTCTCCCAGGAGGGAGCCCTGGGCAGGCGTGACCCCCGACGGGAGCGAGACGGCGAAGAGGATCCGACGGCTGTGCCGCCCGTCGACGCTCCGCGAGAGCTCCAGCAGGGATTCGGCGTCGGCCCATTGCAGGTCGTCGACCAGGACGAGCAGGGCGCTGTCGCGGGACGCGGTGTCCAGGAGGGACGACAGTGCCGGGGGCGTGTCACTCGGCCCGCCGTGCGGCCGGCCCCGGCCCGGTGCCCCCACCATCTGGCCGTTCGGGGCCGCTGCCGCCGTCGCGACCGCGTCGCAGCAGCCGGACTCCAGCAGTTGGTTCACCACACCCAGCGCGAAAGCCCGCTCGGACATGGACGCCTGGGCCTTGAGAACGCGAAACCGCTCGGCCCGCGCACGGTGGGAGAGGGCCTCCAGGAACGACGACCTGCCGGTCCCGAGCGAGCCTTCGACGACGAGCAGGGATCCGTCTCCCGCCGCGGCCCGCCGCAGATCGGCAGTTGCCCTCGCCAGTTCTGTCTCGCGTTCCAGTAGCACCAATGCCGTCCCGTTCCACATGAGATCCAGAGGCCGTCGCCGTCCGTACTTCTACCCATCCTCGGACCGACGATCACCGGGAAACCATCCAGCCGCCCCTCCCCGCGGATTCCGGCCCCGGGTACTCCGTCTCCGGCACGGGACACGCGAAGCGGGCCCCTACGCGGGCTGCGTGCAGCGGTCGAAGATGTCCGTCAACTCCCTTGCCCGGCCGCTGAGATCGGCCATGGAGAACAACTGGTGGTGACGGACGACATTGTCGATGGCCCCCTGGACGGCCAGGGCCAGCACCGGCGGATCCGATATCCGGAACTCACCCGCACGGCACCCCTCTTCGAGCAGGACGACCAGGCTCTCGACGGACAGCGCGCTGCGGGCGAGATCGTCCAGCCCCAGGGCCCGGCCCTCGCGGACCAGCTCGACGATCTCGGTCAGAGCCCGGGCGTGCGCCGGGTAGCAGGCCACGAAGTCGAAGTGCGACGTGATGTAGGCACTCAGTTTCCCCCGGTAGGTCGTCTCCTGCGCGATGCGCCGCGTCCTCGCCGTACAGGCCTTTTCGAGGATGGTCCGTGTGACCTCCCGCAGGAGTTGCGGCTTTCCCGTGAAGTGGTACGTGATCAGGCCGGTACTGCTCAGATTGGCGTGTCTGCAGATCGCGGTGAAGGACGTCTTCGTGTAGCCGATCTCGGCCAGGGTCTCGATCGTCGCCTCGACGATCTGAGCCCTTCGCGCGTCCTGGGTGAAGGTGCGGCCATGCACATGATGGGACGGCAATTCCCTCTACCTCATGTCCTCGGGAGTGATAACAGGGTCAGTTCTTTTTCCTGGCTCCGGGCGGCCGTCGGCCTGTCCCTCAGTCCTGGCGTCCCGAAGGCGTCGGGGGGCGGTTGCGCCGCCGCGCCCGTGTTCTGCTCCTGGCAGGACGAAGACGCGGCGGGAGGATCGGTGGGACTGTGTCGTCGGACAGGCTGCTCCTGCCGTGCCGCACCGCACACGGAGGGGGCAGCTGGGATGCGGGGCCAACGGAATCGGTTCACGGCACGGCACAGCACGGCGCCGGCTCGGGCGACGCTTCGCGTTCGGACCTGCCCCAGAGCTGTGCAGGGGATTCCCGCTACTGTGCCTGCCCCGCCCGGCTCCGGACAGGCGTATCGGGGAGAAACTCGCGAGATCCCCCTGGTTTCTCTACGGCGTCGCGAGCCCGCGCGCGATGTCCTGCCGTAACGGTGGATCACACCGACGACCGTGCGGCGCCGTGACACGAGGATGACGGCGCGGCGGTGGGCCGGCCACCGCGCGAAGAGCAGAGATGGGCGGTGCGCCAGGTGAACCCGTTCGACGATCCGGACGCCAGGTTCCAGGTCCTTGTCAACGGCGAGGGGCAGCATTCGCTGTGGCCCGCGTTCGCGGAGGTTCCCGACGGCTGGCACATCGCGCATGACGAGGACAGTCGCGAGGCATGCATGACCTACATCGAGGACAACTGGACCGACCTCCGGCCCAGGAGCCTGGTCGAGGCCATGGAAGGCTGACCGGACACACCGTTCCCGCTCGGCCGAGCCCCGTTCGTCCGGCCGCCGCCCGGGCCGTCCGCGCGCGGCCACCCGGCACCGTCCCCGTCTGCCGAACCGCTGCGGCACATCCCCAGGGAGCGCTCATGCGTCATGACACCCTCGTCGACGCCATCGGCAACACCCCGGTCGTCCGACTGCGCGTGGACGCCCCCGACGACGTCGAGGTCTACGCCAAACTCGAACTGCTCAACCCGTACGCCATGAAGGACCGCGTCGCCCGCCGCATCATCCTTGAAGCCCGCCGCACCGGCGTGCTGCGGGAAGGTGCGCCGATCGTGGAAAGCTCCTCGGGAACCATGGCCCTCGGTGTCGCCCTGGTCGGCACCTACCTCGGGCATCCCGTGCACATCGTCACCGACCCCCGCATCGACCCCGTCACCCTCGCCAAACTCAAGGCCATGGGCTGCAGCGTGCACGTCGTGGAGTCGATGACCGCGCAGGGCTGGCAGAGCGCCCGCCTCGAACGCCTCGCCGACCTCATGCGGGACCTGCCCGGAGCCTGGTGGCCGCAGCAGTACAGCAACCCGGACAACCCGGCCGCCTACCGCACCCTCGCCGCCGAACTCGTCGACGACCTGGGCACCGTGGACGTCCTGGTCGGCTCGGTCGGCAGTGGCGGCTCACTCTGCGGCACCTCGGCCGCGCTCCTGGAGCACCTGCCGGAGCTGAAGGTGGTAGGTGTCGACTGCGTCGGCAGCGTCCTGTTCGGCCAGCCCGACATCGCCACCCGCAAACAGAGCGGACTCGGCAACAGCCTCTACCCCGAGAACATCGAATACCGGCTCTTCGACGAGGTGCACTGGCTCTCCGACGACGAGGCGTTCGACGCGACGAAGAGCCTCGCCCGAGAGCAGAAGATCTTCGCCGGCAACACCTCCGGCTCCGTCTACCGCGTCCTCACCCACCTCGCCGCGCACGCCGCCCCCGGCAGCCGCCTCGTCGGCATCATGCCGGACCGCGGGGACCGCTACGCCGACAGCGTCTACCGGCACGAGGCGTCAGGACCGGTCGCCACCGCCCCCGCCGAGGTGCCCTTCGGCGCGACCGTCGACAGCTGGTCCTACGCGACACTGCCCCGCGCGGACCGCCCCGTCCTCGTGTTCGTGGAGTCCAACACCACCGGCACCGGCATGCTCGCCCTGCACACCGCGACCCGGCTCGGCTTCGCCCCGGTCCTGCTCACCAAGGACCCCGGCCGTTACCAGGGCCTGGACACCACCGGCTGCCCGGCCGTGATCTGCGACACCGAGGACGACACCGCCCTCCGCGCCGCCGCGAGTTCGGCAGCCGCCGGACGCACCATCGCCGGGGCGACCACGACCAGCGACTTCTACCTGGCGCACACGGCACGCCTGGCACTGGCCCTCGGCGTCCCCGGACACGCTCCTGACACCGTCGCCGCCTGCCGCGACAAAACCCTGACCCGGGCCGCCCTGCGCGACGCGGGCGTGCCGCAGCCCGCGCACGCCGTGGTCGACACCGATGACGGTGTCGCGACGGCTGTCGCCCGCGTGGGACTGCCCTGCGTGGTCAAACCGGCCGACGGCTCCGGCTCGCAGGACGTGCGCTGGTGCGCCGACGAGGCCACCGCCCTCGCACAGGCGGCGCGCGTACTCGCGGGCATCGAGAACGCGCGCGGTCAGGCCCGCGCCGGGAAGGCGCTCGTCGAGGAGTTCGTCGACGGCCCGGAGTACAGCGTGGAGATGTTCTGCGCCTACGGCGAGGCGGTGTGCGTGGGCGTCACCCAGCGGACCACCACGGAACTGCCGTACTTCGTCGAGACCGGCCACCTCTTCCCGGCCGTACTGCCGTCCGCGGCGCAGGCGCAGCTCGCCGAGACCGCACGGCAGGCACTCAAGGCCATCGGCTTCGAACGCGGACCGGCCCACGTCGAGGCCCGCCTGACACCGGCGGGCCCTGTCGTCATCGAGATCAACGGGCGCCTCGCCGGCGGGATGATCCCCGAACTGGTGCGCGCCGCCACCGGAATCGACCTGCTCGACCAGCAGGTGCGGGCCGCCACGGGGCGTCCCCTCAGGCTCACCGCGGACCGCGTCCGCCACGCCGGACTGCGGTTCCTCACCGCCGCGGACACCGGCCGGCTGACCGGCATCACCGGGACCGCCGAGGCCGCCCGCGTCCCCGGCGTCGAGGCCGTCGTCGTCACCGGCACCCCCGGCCGCGCGGTCCGCCCGCCCCAGGACGCGTACGACCGTCTCGGCCACGTCATCGCCGTCGCCTCCACACCGCGGGAGGTCGAGGCCGCACTCGACGCCGCGATGACCCTGCTCCGCGTGGAGACCGCCCCCGCGCGGTGAGCACGCTCGGCAGCCGCCCACGCAAAAGGCTCGGCCGGGAGAACCCGGCCGAGCTCTTGTCCGACCTACCCGCGGCCTGATCAACCGACCACGGGCTGCAACGTCCACTCGAATTCGCTGTGTACGGGGACCGCCGGGGAGCCCGGCCGCTGCCGCGCCGCCCACGCCGCGATGTGGGCCCGGGACCGCAGCCCCAGCGTGGTGCGGATGTGCCGGATGTGCGTCTCCACCGTGCGGACCGACACATGGATCCGAGCCGCTATCTGGCGGTTGGTCAGCCCCTCCACGACCAGCGCGGTCACGTCCCGCTCCCGCAGGCTCAGTGGATGCGCGGCCCCCTCGTCCCGCGGCCCCGCCGTGTCGTCCCCGAGCGCGAGCGACAGGACCTGCCGCCACGGCAGCGCACGTCCGGCCTCCAGCCAGGTATCGGCGCGACCGGCGGGCAACGCGCGCAGCGCGGCCTCACGCGTCGCCCGGACTCGTTGCCGCCACCATCTGCTGGCCCGCTGCCCACCGCCGCGGACCCGCTCCGCCGCACCGAGCAGCCGCAGCCCCCGGTCGAACCGGTAGCCGCGGGCCGCGACCAGCGCCAGGCCCTCAAGCGCCCGCGCGGCGTCCGCGTGAAGGTCCGTACCGCCCCGTAGCGACTCGGTGAAGTACTCCTCCGCCTGCGCCAGGTCGTCCTTCTCCAGCGCCAGCGCGCCGGCGGTGACCAGCACCGTGCTCAGCCATCGTGGTGCCACCCGTCGACGCAGCACCGGAAGTACCCGCTCGATCTCCCGTTCCGCGCTGCCCAGTTCTCCGTTCTCCACCTGATGCCGGGCGATCATGCCCAGGCTCAGCGCCGCCAGGGTGTCGTGCCGCAGCCGCAGCCCGATCTCCAGCGACTCCTCCAGATCACTGAGCGAGGCCTCCCGCTCGTCCCGCGTCTGGCGGATCGTGCCGCGTACCAGCAGCAGTCGGCCCAGCAGGGGTGAAGGGCCCCGCCCGCGTTCCACCCGCACCGCCTCGTCGGCGTGCTGCGCCGCTCGCTCGGGTTCGGTGTCCCGGCTCGCCAGTGCCATCGCTTCCAGCGCGACACCGCGGTAGACCGAGTCCGGCGCGGTGCGTTCCAGGGCATGTTCCACGAGCCCCGCCACCCCGACGCCTTGCCCCCGCGACACTTCCACCGCGGCCAGTGCCCCGGCCAGCAACAACTGGCGTTCGTCGGAACCCGATCCGAGCCGGTCCACGGCGTGGGCGAGATTGACGCGCTCCGCCTCCAGACGTTCCAGCGTCGCGACCGACACCACCGTCTCGCTGTGCACGGGCAGGGACATCGCCGTCAGCCAGGCGACCAGCCGTTCGTACGTCCCGGCGTCCTCGTCCTCGGCGACGAGCCGTTCCTGTCCGAAGCAGTGCATGGACTCCAGCAGCCCGAATCGTGTCGGACCGCCGGTGCGGGTCAGCGTCGTGATGACGGACTTCGACTCCAGGGCGACGAGGATCTCCGGCAGCACGCCCGCTGCCTCCGGGACGTCGGCCGTGACCGCGGCCGCCGCGGCCGGTCCGAATCCACCCGGCAGGACCGACAACCGCCGCAGCAACGCCTGTTCCACCGGGCTCAGCAGGCCGTAACCCCACTCCAGGGAGGCGCGCAGACTCTGGTGGCGGTCGTCGGCGAGCCGCCACCCGTTCGTCAGAAGCGCCAGCCGGTCGTGCAGCCGGGAGCGGATCTCCGCCGGCGGGAAGACCCGGATCAGCCGGGCGGCCATCTCGATGGGCAGCGGAAGCCCGTCCAGCCTCACGCAGATCTCTTCCACATGCTCCGCGTTGTCCCGGTTGAGCTGGAAGTCGGGAGCCACGGCCCGGGCCCGGTCCATGAACAGAGTGACCGCGTCCGAGCGCAGACAGTCGGCGAGCGTGTGGTCGGAGTCCGGGTCGCTCAGTGCGAGCCCGGTGACCGAGAACACCGACTCGCCCGGCAGGCGCAGCGGCTCCCTGCTGGTGGCCAGCACCCTCAAACGGGGCCGTCCGGGCAGCAGTTCGGTCAGCAGCGCTCCGCAGCTGTCCAGGACGTGTTCGCAGTCGTCGAGTACGAGGAGCCTGTTCCGGTCCGCCGGCCCCACCCCGTCGTCCGCGTCCCGCACCTCGTCGAGCGCGGCCAGGATCCGCTGCCGTATCTCACCGGACCCGGTGATCCCGCCGAGCTTCACCACCGAGACCTCGCAGCGCCGGCCGCGCGCCTCCTGGCCGGCCAGCTCCAGCGCCAGCCGGGACTTGCCGACCCCGGCGGGTCCGGTCAGCGTCAGCAGCCGCACCTCGTGCAACAGCCGTGTCAGCTCCACCAGTTCGTCGGTGCGACCGACGAAGCTGCTCAGCTGTGTCAGCGGACCACCGCCCAGGGCGGCTTCCACGCCCCCGGACTGCTGCCGCAGACGGTACGACCGTTGACGACAGGCGTTGGAGCAATAGCGGGCCCGGGGCGGCGATGTACGGGACTGTTTCGGACGGGGCAGCGGTTCGTCGCAGGTGTCGCACGTGGCAGTCGTGGGGGTGGACATGGCACACACACCTTTCGTGGTGTCGACAGGGCCAGCGGCGCGAGGTAACCCGACAGGCGAGGGCTCACACCCGTTCGGTGCGGACGGTGGTGGGCACACCTGGAAGCCGGGCCGCGCGGGAACACGTGTGGCTGTGACCTGTTGAGCGCGCGACGGGGTCACGTAAGGGGAACGGCGATGTGAGGGCCTGCCGAATCCTTACCCCGCCACGTCCTGGGGATCGGAAATCTCCCGGTGAACCAGAGGAATCCCTCGCCAGTATTCGTGTCACGCACGGCATGCCCGCACCGTGGGAAGTACGGCCGAGGGGTTGAGTGGAATGGGTGAGAAACTTTCCAGTGCGCGTCAATTCAGGGGGTCGTGGTTCGCGCACCCGTAGCGGGAGTGACGGATTCGACCCGGAACGACGACGACGGCCGGGCCGTAACAGAGCGCTGCCCGACCCGGGGCCGGTACTCCGGTGAGGCGGCGGGGAGCCTGTACCGGAGGCTACTTGATGAACTCCGGCTGCACCCGTGGCGGCCGCCGGCTCACCGCCGGTGTCCCCGTGGAGCGGGCGCGGGAGACCAGGGAGGCCCGGTCGGGAGCTCTGAACATGAGGGATATGAGCGCGGAGTGGTACTCGACGCCCTGCCTCAGGAGCCGCCCGCCGGGCGCCGTCGCGTCCTCGGCCGTGGTGGGCCACGCGCACGCGGAACGCCCGACCGCCTCGCCGTCGTTGTGGGTATCTGCAATGGGTTTGGTCACTACTGGATACCGTCTTTCTGTGCCGAGATGTGGGGGATCGTCGCCGTGGAGCGAATGATGACGATGCGGGGCCGCTGTCCCGCTCCCGTGCGATTATTTCGACCCTAAGGATGGTGTTGTCGGCGGGTCAAGCAATGTTTTGCACAGTGCCAAAAGACTGTGGTCCGGAGGTTCGGTTGCGGTGCGCCCGTTTCCTTGTCCAAGGGGCCCGATTCGGGCCCGTTTTGAAAACGTCTCTGAATATTCAGCAACAATTGGAATGATGCCCTGGAGCGTGTGACGCTTCTGGAAGCGACAGCCCATCACCGTCTTGACCCTGGCGGTCACGTGATGACCCGCGCGGTGCGAGCGGCGGACAGCCGGTGAGGGAACTCCTGCAGCAGTTGGCCGTACAACAGCCCGTCATTGAGGTGCGGGCCGGTGGACCCGTCGGCGTCGGTGGAGAAGACCGACACGGGTACGGTGCCGTCGTCGAGGTGGGCGGACAGGCAGAGAACCTGTTCGCCCAGGTGCTGCGTGGTGCCGTCTTTGTCGTAGGGTCGCATCGAGCTTACGAGCTCCGGAGCTTCGGCCTGCGTCGTGGACAGGCTGATCGCGGGGTTGGCGTCGGTTACCTGGGTCCTGGTCGCCGTTCCGTCATGGGCGCGCTCGCCACTGTGTGTGCTCAGGCAGCGCTCCGAGGCCGGTGGAGGATGTCTCCACGCTCACGTGGCGACGTGGACATCGATGACGTCAA
Organism: Streptomyces sp. NPDC059092; assembly: GCF_042756365.1. Taxonomy (NCBI): domain Bacteria; kingdom Bacillati; phylum Actinomycetota; class Actinomycetes; order Kitasatosporales; family Streptomycetaceae; genus Streptomyces; species Streptomyces sp. NPDC059092. The sequence continues at coordinate 16,040 of NZ_JBHZEJ010000047.1, read as the reverse complement.
CCGCTGGTTGTCCCGGCCGCTCCCTCGAAGCGAGCGCCGGCAGCAAGCTCACCGACCGTTACGAGGCTACTGGCGAGCGCGTCCGCCGAGTCGGCAGGTCGGGGTCGCCTACGGGGGGAGAAAGGGCCCGTGCCGAGCCCGTTGCTGCGGCTACGACCGTTCCGCCACACTCCGCGTCTCGTGCCGCGGTGGTGCCGGGCGCTCCCTCCCGATGCGATGGCGTGCCCCGGCGAGGGTGCTGCGGAGCGGCTTCCCGTTCGTCCACCGGGCCGACTGCCCCCACGCGTACCGCGCTGAAGTGAGCGCCCCACCGCGGCAGGTGCGCAACTGGCTGCGGGAGAGCCGGGCACGTTGTCCCCCACTCGTGATCATGGCGTTGACCGACGCCATGGGGTCACCCCCGACGGCTCGCGAGGCCAGCGCCCCGACCACCAGGGGGAGCAGTACGACCGCGAGTGCCGAACCGGTGGTGGCCGCCGTGATGGTGGCGGTGCGCAGAAGACGGGCACGCGGCATGTCCTTGATCATGAAGACAGTTGAGCAGCCGTCGGGCTCTCAGACATCGGACGACCTACTCAGTCGGCTCGGCCGATGTACTCAGACCGTGCCCTCTGTGGTGAGTCGGACGAGTCGACTGTCAGGCCAGGGTGGACAGCTGCGCGTAGCTCGCACGGGGGACGGACCACACGGGCCGGCCCGGCGCAGCTCATCGGTTCACGCAGCGGTCCGGGAGGCCGGAGTCAGCTCGTGGAAAGCGGGCTTCCAGAGTGGGTGCGGAGGTCCATCCAGGCGCCGCCGGCCATCGGTTCTTTCGGCACAGGGTGTCCCGACAGGGCATCCAGGGCGATCTGGCGTGCCCCGCCGCTTCCCAGCGCAGCCCCGTTGATCCTGTGAGGGTCTGAGTCAGTCCTCGGGCTGTGTGCGGGCAGGGTGGTCCTGTGTTGTGCCGGGGCGTCAGTCCTTCTCCAGCACGGTGGCGAGGTCGGCCGGATTCCGGTTTGCCTCGGCGGGGTCGAAGGCGGCCGGTCGAACTGGTCGGCGGAGTCCGGGGCCGGCCGTTGCCACCACCGGCCCGGACTCGCATGCACGCGGTCGCCGCCGTGGTTCGCCCCCGGTCCGCCCGGACCCGCACCATGATCATCTGATGTGTCGAGACGAGAAAGAGGGTGGAGCATGGCGGTCGGCAGCCCGTTCACGGTGCGGTGGGACGCTGCCCGGCGCGGGATGCCGGAGCGGTCGGCGCACTCGCGGAGGGCCGCCTACGACGACGAAGCCCGCCCCTTCCGCTGGACCTACGACGCCACCCCCCTCAAGGCAGCATGACCCTCGCGGGATCAACGTAGCGGAAGAGGCACTTCCCAGGCGAAGAACAGCAACGGGTCGCATCCGCGTGTGCGCGTTGCGGGCGGCGGTCGTGGGGTGGTCATGAACTGCTTGGCGTTGTTTCAGCCGGACGCTACGGACGGGCCTTCTCGGCGTGGCCGGTCAAGGCAGGATCTCGACGTACCCGTCGGTTCCGTGCACACGGATCCGCTGCCCGTCGCGGATCAGCCGGGTGGCCTGCTCCACGCCCACGACGGCCGGCAGACCGTACTCCCGGGCGATCACTGCGCCGTGGGTCATCAAGCCGCCCACCTCCGTCACCAGCCCCGCGATGCCGACGAACAGCGGTGTCCAGCCGGGGTCCGTGCAGGCCGTGACCAGGATGTCGCCCGTCTCGAGATCGGCCTCCGCCAAGTCGAGGATGACGCGGGCCCTCCCCTCGACGGTCCCGGTGGAGACCGGTAGGCCGATCAGGGAGCCGGCCGGCACGTCGTCGCGCCGGTACGCGCCGGTGACGGCATCGCCGTCCGAGGTGAGGACCCGGGGCGGGGTGAGCGCGTGGTACGACCGGAACGCGTCCTTGCGCCGCTGGATGAGCCGGTCGTCCACCTGGTTCGAGCGTGCGGCGTCGTGGAACTCCTGGAACGTGAGGTAGAAGACGTCCTCCCGCTCGGAAACCACACCGACCTGCGCGAGGCGTTCTGCCTCCGCCAGCAGGGCCTGCTTGTAGACGAAGTAACGGCTGACGATGCCGTACTTCGGGTACTCCCGGTATCCGATGAAGGTTCGGACCCGGTCGATCATCCGCTTGGCCTCGTCGGCCTTCCGGTCCCCGTCCGGCAGGGCCCGCAAGCGTGACAGCACGTCCTGTTCCTTCTTCAGGGCTTCCTGCCGCCCGTGCTCGAAGCGCCGCGCGGCGGTGCCCGGCTCGAAGTTCCTGACGTTGTCGAGGATCGCGGGCAGGAGCGTGGAGGGGCGCTCACGCCAACGCGGCCTGGTGATGTCGATCTCGCCGACACAGCGCATGCCGTACCGGTCGAGGTAGGCCTCGATGGTGTCGCGCGCCTCGGTCCCGCCCGCGAGCTTCGCCAGCTCGTCCAGGAAGCCCTCGTCCTCGACGCCCTGCAGGAACGCCACCACCTCCGCATGCGGGCGGATCACGTCCGCGACCTCGAGCAGCGCCAGTCCCATCTCCGACGTGACGTTGCCGGGGGCGGACAGCGTGAGCGTGTCAGCGGCGTTCTTCTCGCCCAGCCACTCGTGCAGGTTGTCGTTCAGCCACCAGGTGGCCTCCATGCCCGCCATGATCGCCTGCATGCTCAGCGGATCACCGAGGACCCGCTTGTGCTCCGCGAATGCCTCCAGCAGGAAGTCGAACAGCGCCGGTCCGGTCTTCGTCCGGATGTCGCGCCCCAGGGCGGCGACGGATGCCCGGCTGCGCTCGATCAGCTCGCTGACGATGGCCGGATCGGTCACCACCGGAACGGACGCGCCGCCGGCCGGCGGCCCACCGGGAGCCTCGTCCGGGAGCGACGGGACGAAGGAGTCGTCACGGTCGAGAACGGTCTCCAGCGCGTCCCTGACCAGCGGATCGCCTCTTCCCAGGACGTCCAGGAGGCCGGCGCGGCTCGCGGGCGAGGCCAAGCGCCGGGTGACGTCGACGAACAGCCTCCCGCCGGCCTCGTGCATCGGCACCATGGCCGTCAGCTGCCACATGGAGAGACCCAGGGGCTTCATGGGGTCGGTCATCATCTGCCCATGACCGACGGAGACGTAGACGTGGTTCTCCTGACCGCCGCTCTCGGGGGCGGGAATGGGGAACAACGTCGTGATCGGCCGGCTCTGGACGATCTGGAAGTCATCATCGACCAGACACCATTCGATGTCCTGCGGGCAGCCGAAGTGCGCTTCGATCCGCCGCCCGAGCTGCACGAGCCGCACGGCCTGCGCATCCGTCAGCGCCGGCTGCTCCTGCCGCCGCGGGTCGATCGCCACTTCCCGCGTGCCGCCGGTCGGCAGGGCGTGAACGGCACGCCGTTTGACGGAAACCGTCTTGGCGACGACCTCGCCGTCGCGCACCTTGAAGACGTCCGGGTTCACCAGGCCGGAGACCAGGGCCTCGCCGAGGCCGAAGCCGGCGTCCGTGGTGGCGACCTTACGGTTACCCGTGAGAGGGTCCGCCGTGAACAGGATGCCGGACGCATGAGGGAAGACCATCCGCTGTACGACCACGGCCATGTGGACCGTACGGTGATCGATGCCGTTCCGCTGACGGTAGGTCACGGCCCGCTCGGTGAACAGCGAGGCCCAGCACCGGCGGACGTGCTGGAGGACCGTCGTCGGCCCCACGACGTTCAGGTACGTGTCCTGCTGGCCGGCGAAGGAGGCCGTCGGCAGGTCCTCGGCCGTCGCGCTGGACCGGACGGCGTAGCCGGACTGCTCGCCGAGCTGGGCGAGAGCGCTGGTGATCGCCGCCGCGAGAACGCCCGGGACGGCGATCCCTTCGACGGTCCGGCGAATCTGCGCGCTGAGCGTGCGGATCGCCTCCCGGTCATCCGGGTTCAGGCGTGACAGCCGATCGAGTCGACCGTCGATCGACGGCGCTTCCGCCATGATCCGCCGGAAGGCGTCCGTCGTCACGCAAAAGCCACCCGGCACGCGGATGCCTTCGATCCGCGACAGCCCGCCCAGGTGCGCGCCCTTGCCGCCAACGACCGCGACCTGCGACTCGTCGACCTCTTGAAGATCCAACACATACGGTTCGATCATTGCGCTCCCTCCGAAACAGCCGTGTCCCGTTGCACCGCGCCGGCCGATCGCATCACCGGCGCCTCCAGCTCTGTCGAACCTCTTGTCGGGGCACGTCCTCATCCCTCATCGCGTTCCCTCTGACGAGTCGGCCGGCCGCGCCGCCCAGCCGGGCGGCGCGCTCCCGCACCACCACCCCGAGCGCTCACGACCGCACTGCCGGCCCCACCGCTGGTTCGACGTCTCCGTATCCCCCGACGTCGACAGCGACACACGCACGTCGTTCCCTCATCGCCGCAGGTCGTAGCCTCGGCTGACGATTGTGCGCCATGACGGGGGTCTTGCCGCAAGCCCCCCAGTGCGCTATATCTTGAGAGTGGCAAGGAGGGATCTCCTTAGGCCGGCAACTACGTGGACGCTGCCGCCGACGGCATCACGTGGGCGCGAGCCCGGGAGCACGCCCCTGACTCGTACCGAGCGCACGTCTCGCCTGGCCAAGCGACCTTACGATCTCCGGCATGCCGGGGGATCTCCCTCTGGCTCTCGTCCGGAGTGGACCGGCCGAATGCGCCCGCCGCGCCGGCCAGAGCATCGAGGTTCTTTTCCGCCACTACGCCAAGTTCCTCGACGGCCTTCGAGAGCAGGCCAACCGTCTCATCGAGCGGGGCATGAACGCGTGGCAGCGCGTCAGCCAAGGCAACACACGCGAGGACCGAACCGGGGTCTTGGTCCGTGACTGGTCCGGAAGCACTCGTCAGGAAGGGCACAGCGGTGGGAGGACCGGGAGTCGGCGCGCAAGCCGGGCTCGGTCGAAAGCCCGCCGAGCGAAAGGCACCTGACCGCTGGAGACCCAGTTCAGGCGCCTTATTCGTGGGTCTACGAGGTCCGGCACCTCAGTGCCGTCCGCCCGGAGGGCCACCGGCTGGGCAGCGCCGAGGTAAAGAACACCTGCGTCGCCACGGCTGTCGTTCTGGCCAATCCGACCTGACGTTCTCACCGCACTGCCGTGTCACCAGCGGCGGGGGATCCGGCGCGCTGCGGCGTGACGGGCGCGTGCCGCTGAGCCTCGGAGCGGTGATCGTGGTTCTGCGGCTGCGCCGCCGCACCGAGGCGAGAAGCCGGCTCGACGAAAAGTTCACCGTCGTCATCGTGCTGGCCCTGGGCGTGCTGCTCGCCCCCACCTCGGTCGGCCAGGGAATCCTGGGTTTCCTGACCCAGCTCATCCAGGGCGTCTCGCAGTCCAGCTTCTGAACACCGGCTGTGCGAGCCGCCGCAAGGAACGCCGATTCCTCCGCGGGCGGGCCGGGCGCCGGAGACCGGCGTCGGCTTCGGCCCGGCTGCGGTGCTGTGGCCGGGGCCGACCGGCCGGTGCCGTAGAGTAGGCGTCACCGACGCGGGGTGGAGCAGCTCGGTAGCTCGCTGGGCTCATAACCCAGAGGTCGCAGGTTCAAATCCTGTCCCCGCTACCAACTCCGGCCCCGTCGACACATCGTCGAGGGGGCCGGAAGCGTGTTGAGGTCGGGCTACGGGCCGGCGACCGCGCACGAGCACCATCCAGTCGCCCGTGCAATGGACACGAACGACACCGTCCCCCGCATCTTTCCGAGTAGCGTGCACGGACATCTCGGACATGGCCGAACAGCTCGTACGCCCGTCCGGGCGCGGCGGAACATCTCGCCGCGCTGGGGGGCACCACCGCCCTGGACCTGCCTGTCGCCCCGGAGACCTGGGCCGCATCCCCTTCCCATGACGAGGCACAGCCCACCCCGGCCGCCCCGACGGAGTGGTCATCGCCGCCACCCTTCCGAAAGGCTGGGACGGTCGGCCGGTCCGCGTACCGGACCTCACTCCCTGACCGCCGCAGCCGAGGCAGGGCAGGCCCCCGATGCGTTGCTGCGGTTCATCGGACGGCGGGAGGTCTTCCCAGCCGGTGCCTGCTGCTTCGGCATTCTTCCGGTGTCGCCGGTGGCTCGGCGGGGGTCGTCGGGGGCGGGCGGAAAAGAACGGCCCGGGCCACGGACGGGGCGAACAGGGCAGTGACGGGAGCGGAGAGGGTCAGTACGGCGCGGAAGGCGCGCCCCACGACGGGGTCGCCGGGGTAGCACGCCTGGGCGCGCTGCAGATACCAGTCGGCAGCGCGGTCTGCGGGCCCGCCGCTGGCGGCGGTGCCGATCGCGCCGGGCATGTTGCGGTCGGCCCCGGCGGAGATGTTCCACGCCTGCCGGGACGCCGCGAGGAGTGCCCGCTGCACGCACCGCGTCGTAGAGGTCCGGCGCGGATCGGCCAGTGCATCGCGCAGGGCGACCGCGCTCATCGCGGCGACGGCCATGCCCTGCCCGTAGACCGGGTTGAAGGTGCACAGGGCGTCGCCTGTGGCGAGGAACCCGGCCGGGTGGCGGCCGGGCAGATCGTAGCGGCGGCGGACGTTCGCGGTCCGCCGGTATCCGAACGCCGGTGAGAGCGGTTCGGCCTCCTCCAGCCACCGATGCAGGAGTGGATGCGGCAGCCTCTTCGTATACGTCACGAACTCGTCGTCGGCCGTGGGCGGTTCGTCGCCGCGCAGCCCCGAGACGATGACCAGATGGGTACCGTCCTCCAGCGGCAGCGCACCGCCGGCGTGGATCTGGGCCGGGCTGGGATAGACGTAGTAGCCGGCTGTGTCGCCGTCGAGGAATCCGCTTGGGCCGCGGTAGACGCGCGATGCGTAAGCGAGCCCCGTGTCGATGGTCTCCTCGTACGGGGCCGCGGCCCCGATCGCCGTGAGCCATTGCGGGGCCTTCGTGCCGCTGCCCGACGCGTCGACGACCAGGTCGGCCTTGAGGACACGCTCCTCCCCGCGGGCCTCACCGGCGCGGTCCCGTAGCAGCACACCCCGTACACGCGATGCGTCACCGAGGAGCCCGAGAACATCGGTCGCCTGCACCACGCTGATCACTGGATTGGCGAGGACGCGCCGCCGCACCAGCTCTTCCAGCTGTGCGCGGGAACCGGTGTAGATGTGCGTGGTCGCGGGCAGCCGCCGGAACCAGCGCCCGTCCTGCCACAGCACCAAGTCCGCCGGCATACCCACCCGCGGCGCCCCCGCCGCCTCCAGCTCCGCGAGGAAGCCCGGCAGCAGCGACTCCAGGGCCGACTGCCCGCCCTCCAGCAGGACATGCGGATGCCGGCCCTGCGCCACCCCGGGTCGCGGCTTCACGCCCTCCGGGAACCTGTCGCGCTCGACGACGGTCACCCGGTCGGCGTGCCCGGCGAGGACGTGCGCGGCGAGGAGCCCTGCGAGACTCCCGCCCACGACGACGACATGCCGCTCATCCCGGCTGCCTTCCGTACCCCGACGGCTCTTCCCTCCGGCAGAGTTCACTGGCCCGCCCCCTTGGTCGCTGTGTCGTGAGAAGACACCAGTATCCGCCCCCGTCGGGCGGGTTGACCGCGTTCACCACATTCACGCCTCCTGAACACCCCCGTCACGCCCCTGCCGCACCGTCAGAGCACCCGCCACCCACCCGATCTCTGTCTCTCGCGACAGTGAACCCACAGTCCGACATCATGATCAGATCCGACGGGAGGGCGAAGGGCGTCGACTTCGGCATCACCAAGGGCAGCGAGGGCCGGTACGACGTCACCACCACCGGCGTCCTGATCGACGCCCCGGCCTGTACGGCGCCCGACTGCTTCGGCGGCACCTTCGACCACCGCGCCGACCTGTACTCGCTCGGACGCGTGCTCTACGAGATGGCCGCCGGCCCTTCAACGGAACGTCCCGGCACCTGGTCAACCAGCACATCGATGAGCGGCCCGCTTCGCTGCGCTTGACCGGTTCGATGTGTCCGTGGAGCTTGTCCTCGGCCAGGTCGTAGGCGGTGAACAGGTGCCGGACTCCGTGCGGGCGGGTGTGGGTCGCCCGCCGCCGGGGCCTGGGCCCGCGATCGGGGTCCTTGCCTTTCCCGCCGCGTTCGGCCCACGGCCGGCCCGGGTGCGGCTGGAGGTTGAGCGGCCCGAACTCGTCCATGCAGAAGACGACTTCGGGCTCACCCTTCTCTGGGATGACCTCGCCGTCGGCGATCGCGCAGAGGTGTTCGACGCGGGCCCTCTTGGCCGTGTGGTCGGGGTCGCGGGAGGCCTTCCAGGTCTTTACCCGTTGAAGGGTGACGCCTTCCTCGCGGAGCAGGATGCGCAGGCCCTCGTGGCTGGTGTCGTCGACCAAGCCGGCGACCAGGAAGTCCGCCGGCTTGGTCGGACTCCAGGTGGAGAACGGGAGGTCGTGCTCGGTGTGCCTGGACTTCACGATCTCCTTGATCTCGCGACGCTCGGGCACGGTGTACGTCTTCGGCCGTCCCCCCCCTTGTACTTCGGTAGAGCGAGTCGAAGCCGTCGGTGCTGAAGTTGTGGATCACATCGCGGATCCGGTCGGCACTGGTGAAGGTCGCCTCGGCGATCTTCACCACGGACATGCCCTGCGGGGACAGCAGAATCATCTGGGCCCGGTGCCAGGTCACCAGCCGGCCCCGTACCGAGGCGGATGATCCGCAGCAACCGCCGACCCTCGTCGTCATCGATCTCACGGACACGCACCCGCTTGCCACGAGAACGGCATGCCGTGTCCGCACCGACCGGACCGACACCCGGACGGCGCGTCACAACAGGGCAAACGTTGCCTGATACGGCACTAGTTGACGCGTCATAGGCCGACGCCTAATGTATGTGACGCGTCAACCAAATGGTTTGGGGTCGCAGTCGGTCAGCCCGTAGTGGGCTCACTGTCGGCATCGAGTTTTCGGTGCGCTGCCTGAGGTCCGTGGACGCGAAGCTCCAGCAAGGGAATCCCATGAGCACTGAGAACAAGGCCGGACTCGACGCGCTGCTGACGCCCGAGGAGAGCTTTCTCGTACTGATCGACCACCAGCCGTTTCAGTTCGCCAACCTGAACAGCCACGAACCGACGATGATCGTCAACAACGTCGTCGGACTCGCCAAGGCCGCCAAGGTGTTCGACGTTCCGACCATTCTGACGACCGTTCTGGAGGAGCGCGGCGGCTACCTCATCAAGGGACTGCAGGATGTGTTCCCGGAGCAGAAGCCGATCAACAGGACCTTCATCAACACCTGGGAGGACGAGCGCGTCGTCGATGCCGTCAAGGCGACCGGCCGCAAGAAGCTGATCATCGCCGGCCTCTGGACGGAGATGTGTGTCGCGATGCCGGCGATACAGGCAGCGGGCGAGGGCTTCGAGGTCTTCGCCGTCACCGACGCCTCGGGCGGTGCCTCGAAGGAAGCCCACGACATGGCCGTGCGGCGCATGGTTCAGGCGGGCGTCGTACCGATCACCTGGATGGCCGTGCTGGGCGAGTGGCAGCGCGACTGGGCCCGTGAGAAGACCGTGCCGGGCACCGCCGAGGTCCAGGCACAGCACGGCGGTGCCAGCGGTGTGGCCTTCGCCTGGGAGATGCAGCTCCTGGCCACGCCCACCGGAAGCGAGGGCTGACGTCGCTGCCGCGTCGGCACCGATCCGTATCGGGTACTGCCTGTCGCTGACCGGTTCCCTCGCGGACAACAGCCGGTCGGCCCGTCTCGCCCATGAGATCCGGCGCGAGGACATCAACAGTCGAGGCGGACTGCTCGGCCGTCCTGTCGAGTTAGTCCGCTACGACGACCAAGGGAACGCCGACCTTGTTCCCGGGATCTACGAGCTGGCGCGCACCATCCGGTCGCACCACTACCGGCCGAAGATGGTCGGCGGTGCGATGATCGGTCCGCAGAACACAGCGGTGAGGACGAAGCTCGGCCCGTTGCTCAACGGTTTCGTGAACTACGAGTACTGGGCGCCGGTGCCCAAAATGATGTCCCCGGGCGTTCAGGAGCTGCTGAACACCTACCAGGAACGGGCCGGTGAAGCCGGTGTCGACCTCCTGGGGCACTACATGGTGCCACTCGCCTACGCCCAGATGCAGGTGGTCGCCCAGGCGGTCGAAGCGACCGGCGGTTTCGACGACGCGAGCCTCTCGGCGTACACACGGGAGAAGACCTTCCCGACCGTCATGGGCGATGTCAGGTTCGGAGTCAAGGGCGAGTGGTCGGAGTCGCGCGTCCTGCAGGTCCAGTTCCAGGGAATTACCGGCCATGAGCTCGGTCAATTCCAGAACGGGTCAAGGCGGATCGTCGTGTCACCGCCGGAATCGTCCTCCGGAGAGCTCATCTTCCCCTACGCGGAAGCTCTCACCGACGGGTGACGGAGGCCGAGCGCAGCCCTACGACAACGGGTCGCCGGACATGCCGGCAGGGGAGTGGGTGCCGGGGCGTGTGCAGCGTCTTCGCCCTCCGGGCCGGCGACACGCACGGTCTCGCCAACCGCAGCCTCGCCCTCGGGTTGTTCGCGCTTCGGCTGAACGTGCTGCTCCGCGAAGTCCCGGTGAAGGCCGCCCCGTCCGCGTGAGCACTCCTGGGGGCACGCAGTCGCCGAGTGGGCGGACGGCACCCGGCACGGGGGATGGCTCCGCGCCGGCGACGGCATGGAGTTCACGGCCGATGTCACGCCGCCGTCACCGCACCGCTGGCCCATGGCGGGGCGGGCCCGGTGTCTGGGCGCCGGTATCTGCCCTCGGGGCGGAGCCGGCGACGGCTGCGGGCGGCGCGTTCGAACTGGACTGAGGAGCGCCGATGCCCGTCTTGCCTGAGGCTGCCGCAGGCGGGCTCGGTGAGTGCACGCGGTCCACCGTCCCGCGCGGGCGACGGTGGACCGGGCAGCCCCGGTCCACCGGGAGCCGGACGCACCGCGCTCAGGCGATCGCCGCGGCACGCGCCGACAAGCAGCAGGCCCGCCTCACGAGATGTGCGCCGACGAGGTGATCGGCTGTACGGCGGTGGACTTGAGCGAGGCGATCCGGGACGGCGTGTACGTGGTTCTGGACACGCGGTGATCTGCCCACTACCGCTGTGCGGCCGCCTGTGACGCTAAGGGCAGCCGGGCAGCGTGCTCAGGCACAGTGAGTGCACCGAATTTCCCGCGTTGGATCAGTGCAGGTTGCTGAGTGAGTCCTGGCTGAAGGGTGTCAGCTCGGTCTCCCTGCCTTCCAGGACCTTGTCCGCCCATTGCGGGTCGGCGAGCAGTGCGCGGCCGACGGCGACGAGGTCGAATTCGTCGCGCTGCAGGCGTTCCAGGAGACGCTCGACGCTTTCCACGCCGGCCCGTGCCCCGGGGGTGAAGGCGCTGGGGTCGAAGATGGCGTCGAGTCCTACCGAGCCGACGGTGATGACGGGCTTGCCGGTGAGCTTCTTGGTCCAGCCCGCCACGTTCAGGTCCAGGCCGGACGTGGGGAACTCAGGTTCCCAGTAGCGGCGGCCCGAGGCGTGGAAGGCGTCGACCCCGGCCTCGGCCAGCGGCTCCAGGAGCGCCTGGAGCTCGTCAGGGCCGGTGGCGAGCTTGGCGTCGTAGTTGTCGGCTTTCCACTGGGAGAAGCGCAGCACCACCGGGAAGTCCGGTGACACCCGTTCGCGCACCGCGGCGACGATGTCGGCGGCGAACTTCGTGCGTGAGATCGCGTCGCCTCCGTAGGCGTCGGTGCGCTGGTTGGTCCGGCCCCAGAGGAACTGGTCGATCAGGTAGCCATGTGCGCCGTGCAGTTCGATGCCGTCGAACCCGGTGCGTTCGGCTTCCTGGGCGGCGTCGGCGAAGGCCTGGATGATGTTGTCGATGTCGGTGAGGGACAGCGCCTCACCCGCGCCGGCGGTGCCGTCGAGCGCGATACCGGACGGGCCGACCGACGGTGCCTGGGGGAACGGTGGCTTTCCGGCCCGGCGCTGGATGCCGACGTGCCAGAGCTGCGGCATGATCCTGCCGCCTTCGGCGTGTACGGCGTCGACGACCCGGCGCCATCCGGCGAGCTGTTCCTCCCCGTGGAAGCGGGGCACGCTCGCGACGTCGCCCGCGCTCGGGTGGTCGACGTAGGTGCCCTCGGTGATGATGAGGCCGGTCCCCGCCGCGGCCCTGCGTGCGTAGTAGGCGGCGACGTTCTCGCCGGGTATGCCGCCGGGGGACTGGGCGCGGGTCATCGGAGCCATCACGATCCGGTTCCGCAGTTCCGCCGAGCCGAGTGTGAAGGGCCGGGCCAGGGACTGAGCCGCGCGAGTGGGCATGGTGCCGTCCTCCTGAGGTGAAGTTCGATCGAGTGATCTGTTCCTGTGAAAGGTACAGTTTCTCTGGATGTAAACGCAACAGTGATTGTTGCTATTATGGCGGTGGTGGTGCTGTTCGATACGCTGTGGCCGACCGGCGGAGGGGGTGTGCTGAGTGCTGGACGTCAGGTTCTCCAGCGCCCTGAAGGTGCTGCTGTTTCTCGCGGTCGCGGCCGAGAGCGGTTCCCCGGTGCTGAGTTCCGCGCAGCTCGCCGAGCGTCTGGACGCCAACCCCAGCCTGGTCCGCAAGCTTCTGGTGCCGCTCGTCAGGGAGGGGCTGGTGGAGTCGGTGAAGGGCCGCACGGGCGGTACGAAGCTGGCCCGGCCCGCTGAGGATGTCACGCTCGCCGAGGTCTACCGCTGTGCGGTCGGCGACAAGCCCTTGTGGGCGTGCCGCCCCGAGAGCCGGCACGTGTGCCTGGTGACCGCGCACACGAGCGACTACTTCACCCGGCTCACCCAGCAGGCCGAGCAGGCGGTGCTCGGGGCATTCGCCGACCAGACCCTCGCCGACGGCCTGCGCGAGTTGCGCAGCTTGGAGCGGAACGCCGTCCAGCAGAGCTGACCCCACTGCGGATGGGACGGCGCGAGGAGAATGTCGGCGTCCCCGTAGGGAGCCGGCCGCCCCGGTCCGGCCAGGACAGCGCGCCGCGCGGACCCGCGGGCAGCACGGCGTCGAGCACGCGATGAAACATCTCCCCGGCCAAGCCGTCCGGGACGATCACCGGCCGACGCTCCGAGGCCGACAGCAGGTGTGCGAGCGCCCGGCCGGCCGAAGTTTCCCACCGCGGGCTCCACGACCACCAGTGGTTCGCCCAGTGGCCCGCCCCCATCCGCGCCCCCCACGTGGCGATCGGCTCGAACGGGGCGTGCCCTTCCCCTCCGCCACCAGACCGTCCAGGAACGTGGTGCGACATCGGCGCCCTCCACGGGAAGGCGGCGCACGGTGTTCGGAGCGATCCACAACGCCTGCCAGAGCGAGCAGTCGTCGATCCGGCTCGCCGCGGGCCGGGCACACTGCATGCAGGCCACGTTGGGCCCGTCAGCCCCATCGAGGCCGCAACAGTAGCCGCCTCCGCCATTGTCCATGTTCGGCACGGTGCCGCGGGCGTCGCCGGGCGCGATGACGACAGCGCCGGGCGCGCCGTCGGACAGGGCGCAGACCGGCGCGTAAACACCTCGGCGGCCGCCTCGTCCGGATGGATCTCCTCCCACGCCCGCCACGGCGGCCCCAAGGGCTCCGGGTCCACGGCGAAAGTGCCCGACTCCATGAGCACCGGGAGCTGAACCCCGTTGACGTACTTCTGATGGGCGTGGACCGGCAGGGCAACCCGGGACAGCGGAGTGGTCAGCTCAGCGCCACACCCCTCCGTACACGAAAACGAACAGAGATCCTCCGCCTGGGAAACGGAGGCGTCATCGCAGCACGGCAGCAGCAAGCCAATCAGCGTCAGGCAGGGGATTCCACGACGTCAGCTGAGGCGTGGCGGCCTCAGCGTCGCCGAGGTCTGTTTCGCGGCCGGCTGCGCGGCGCTGGGCACATTCACCACCCGCTCCACCGAACTGGTCGGTATGCCGCCCGGGGCCTTCGTCCGCCGCGCGGCGGACACGGCGGCCGACCGTGCCGATGCCATCAGTACGGTCGGGTGAGACGGCACCCGTGGACACCGTGCAGGGAATGTCGGCGTGTGTGGCGAAGCAGGTGACCAGAACGGTCAGGAATCGAGAAGCCCTGGCCACCGAGCAGCCCCTAGCGTGATGTCCATGGCAACCACCGCAACCACCGTGTCCCTCACATCCGTCACCCTTGAGGTGGCCGACCTGCAGGCCGCCCATCACTTCCACACCGCCTTCGGCGTGGACCCGCACATACGCCTGCGCGCATCCGAGGCGCACTCCACCGGATTCCGAGGCTTCACCCTGGCGCTCACGGTGGCACAGCCGACCACCGTCGACAGCTTCCTCGGCGCCGCCTCGGACGCCGGCGCCACGGTGCTGATGCCCGCCGCGAAGTCGCTGTGGGGCTACGGCGGCGTCCTCCAGGCGCCGGACGGGACGATCTGGAAGATCGCGACCTCGGCGAAGAAGGACACCGGCCCGCCCACCCGTGAGATCGACGCGATCGTCCTCCTGCTCGGCGTCGAGGATGTGAAGGCCAGCAAGCGGTTCTACGTCGGCCAGGGCCTGACCGTGGCCAGGAGCTTCGGCGGCAAGTACGCCGAGTTCGCCTCCGGCGAGTCCAGCCCCGTCAAGCTGGCGCTGTACAAGCGCCGCGGCCTGGCCAAGGACCTCGGCGTCCCCGCCGAAGGCACCGGCTCGCACCGCATCATCCTCGGCAGCACTGCCGGCTCCTTCGCAGACCCTGACGGATTCGCCTGGGAGGCCGCCACATCGCTGGCCCCGACGCCGTCCACGGAGTCTGCGGCGGCCTGACTCCCGGCCCCGAACCACCGCCCCGACCTGCCTCATCCCTGTACGAGAGGAAACCGCCATGCAGCGCACGACGTCGTCCGCCGAGAACTCCGGCACCGCCGCCTAGGAGTGCGACGGATTCACCGTCGAGGAGCGGGCCGCGATGAAGGAGCACGCGCAGGGACAGAAGCAGGCTGCGGCCCGGCGCGGTTCGCGGGCGGAGAAAGACGCGGCAGCGGAGCGGGACGTGCTGGCGAAGATCGCCGAGATGCCGGAGGCGGACCGGGCCCTCGCCGAGCAGATTCGCGCCATCGTCAAGGCCGCCGCTCCGGATCTCACGCCCAAGCTCTGGTACGGGATGCCCGCCTACGCCAGAGGCGGCAAGGTCATCCGCCACTTCCAGGGCGCGCAGAAGTTCAAGTCGAGGTATGCCACGCTCGGATTCAGCGACCAGGCCGCGCTCCACGACGGCGCCATATGGCGATCGCCTACGCTCTGGCGGAGTTGACAGCAGCAGATGAGCAGCGCATCAGTGCGTTCGTCAAGAAAGCGGTGGGCTGAGACCGGCCGGGCGGAGTGACCGAGCCACGGACGATGCTCACCACCTGTCACACAGTGTGTCTCCAAGCGAGGTTCTCCGGCTCCCGTTCCCCTCTTCGGCCGACCTAAGAGGGGAATGGCGGCGGGTTCCATGTCCGTTCGTATCCGTAGCAGCCGACCGGGTGGCGCCACCGGCCGGAAGGATCCGGGGAGATGCCCACGGCGACCTCCGCGACGTCGTCCGGTCCGACCAGCTGTACCGCCGGATGCTCGCGCGCCTCTGGCCCCGCTGAAGGTCCGCCCGGTCCAGGGGGAGCGGTGCTGGGGGCCGGCGGCGACAGCGCGCCGCACGCTGGCGGAGCGCTCGGTGGTGCGGTCGGCGCAGTGGAGGCGACTGCCGGTGTCGAGGCCCGAGCAGGACGGTGACGGGCGTGCCCGTCGTACCGGACACCGCACCGGTGACGCCCTCGGCGGTGTGCCGCATCCGGTACGCGAGCCATCCACGCTCGTCGGAGACGTATCGCTGCCCCCCGATGGGTGACCAGCCCCTGCAGGTTCGGCGGTCGCCGCAGGAGCACGTCGACGGGCCGGCCCGGGGCGGGCGTGGACGGACACAGCGCGCACGGCGGCCGAAGGCCCCGCTCCGCCGATGTGGTTGCCAGTAGGAATCGTGTCACCAGCCACAACAGCGTCCTACGGGCATGGTCCGGTGCCGATCGGGGGTCGCACCGCCGCGTACTGGTCGTGGGGGGGGGGGGGTTGCAGATAGGGAAGCACAACCGCCAACCCGGCCACCCGGGGGGGGGGGGTGGGGGCGACTGGCACGGGGAGAGCCCCCCCACCCCCAC